>DATHPT010000230.1:0-9261 GCA_035483615.1 Solirubrobacteraceae bacterium
TGATGCCGATCAGGAGTTGGGTGGATTGAGCGTGTCCCTCCCTCCAGGCTTGCTTGCCCGTGTCGGCAGCGTTCCGCTGTGCTCCGACGCCGATGCGAACGCTGGGACGTGTCCTGCCGACTCGCAGATCGGGACGATCGACGCGGGTGTGGGTCCGGGCCCGAATCCCCTGTTCGTGAAAGGCAAGGCGTATTTGACCGGTCCCTACAAGGGTGGACCGTATGGTGTGGCCGTAGTAGTGCCCGCGATCGCCGGTCCGTTCAACTTCGGGACGGTTGTGGTGCGCCAGTCGATCAGGGTCGATCCCAACGATGCGCACGTGATCGCGGTGTCGGATCCGTTCCCGACGATCATCGACGGCATCCCCTTGCGCTTGCGCAGGGTGGACTTGAGCATTGACAGGCCTGAATTCACGTTCAATCCCACGAACTGCAGCAAGATCGCATTCGGTGGTGGCATAACAAGCACTGAGGGAGCGGACAGTCCGTTCGGCGAGTCCTTCCAGGTCACCAACTGCGCCACGCTCGGTTTCAAACCCGTATTCAAGGCGTCGACCATTGGCAAGACATCGAGGGCCAACGGCGCGAGCCTGAACGTCAAGCTCACCTATCCAAACGCGCCGTTCGGCTCTCAGACGAACATCAAGTCCGTGAAGGTGGACCTGCCGCGAGAACTCCCGTCACGACTGACCACGCTCCAGAAGGCGTGTCCTGACGCGGTTTTCAACCGGAACCCGGCAGGATGTCCCGCCGATGCACGCGTTGGGACCGCTACGGCCACTACGCCTGTGATGCCGATCAAGCTCACCGGACCCGCCTATTTCGTCTCGCATGGTGGCGCCAAGTTCCCTGAATTGATCATCGTGCTCAGCGGTGAAAACATCACGGTCGATCTGCATGGTGAAACGTTCATCAGCAAAGCGGGGATCACCAGCAGCACGTTCCGTCAGGTCCCAGATGTCCCGATCGGCGTGTTCACGCTGAGTCTGCCGGAGGGACCGAACAGCGCGCTTGCGGCGCCGAAGGCTCTCTGTGGCAGCGCGTTGAAGATGCCGACGGCGTTCGTCGCTCAGAACGGCGCGAGGATCAAACAGAGCACTCCGATCACCGTCACCGGTTGCACCAAGCAAAAGGTCAAACACAAGACCAAGAAGGCCGGCAAGCATCACAAGGGGAAACCGCACAGGAAGAAATGACATGACCGCTAAGCAAAGCTCGCCGTCAGAGGGAACGACGACCGTCGGGCGAAAGCCCGGCACGAACGGCAGAGGTGGCGACACGAACGGCAAAGGCAGCGCCGGCAGCGCCGTGAATGGTGTAGGCCGTGAACAGGTCGCCGAGATCCAGCGGGCGCGCATGTTGACGGCGATGGTGCAGGAGATCTCAGAGCGCGGGGCCGCCAACGTGTCCGTAGCGCACGTGGTGGGGCGCTCGGGTGTGTCGCGTCGCACGTTCTATGAGATCTTCAAGGACCGCGAGGACTGTTACCTCGCCGCTTTCGACGATGCCCTGCACAGCGTTGCCGCGATTGTCCTACCAGCCTGTGAAGAGTCCGGCTCGTGGCAGGCGAGAATCCGAGCCGCGCTCACAACGCTGCTGGAGACCCTGGAGCGCGATCCCGCCACCGCGCGCCTGCTGATCGTCGAGAGCCTGGCCGCGGGGCCGAGGGCCCTTGAGCGACGCCGCCGCGTGCTCGCCCAGATCATCCCGGTGATCGAGCAGGGTCGCAGCGAGGGTCGCGCGGCGGACAATCCGCCTGCATTGACCGCCGAGGGGATCGCCGGCGGGGTGCTGTCGGTGTTGCACGGGCGGCTCACTGAAACAAACCAGGGCAGCCTGCTCGACCTGCTCGGGCCGCTGATGGGCATGATCGTGCTGCCCTACCTCGGCCCCGCCGTGTCACGCAAGGAGGTCGAGCGGCCGGCCCCGCAGCGTCCCGCTAGGACAGCTGTCGTGCACAGCGACCCCTTGCAGGGATTGCCGATGCGCTTCACCTATCGCACGATGCGGGTCCTGATGTCCGTCGCGGAGCAGCCGGGTGCCTCCAATCGCACGATCGGCGAGCGCGCCGGCATCGGCGACCAGGGCCAGGCGTCGAAGCTGCTGGCGCGCCTGCACAAGCTTGGCCTGATCGAGAACCGGGGAGGAGATCCCGCCCGCGGCGAGCCGAACGCCTGGATGCTCACGGACACAGGCAGCGAGGTATACGACTCGATCGCGAGCCTCGAGGCGCGCGCCGGGTGAGCAGCCTTGCAGCCGGGTGAGGAGCCTCGCAGGCTCCGCTCGCTGTGCGCCAGTAGCCTGAGAGGAACGTGTCCTTCTATGTGACAACCCCGATCTACTATGTGAACGCGGCGCCACACCTGGGCCACGCGTACACCACGATCGCCGCCGACGTGCTGGCTCGCCACCACCGCCAGCGCGGGGAGCAGGTGTTCTTCCTGACAGGCACCGACGAGCACGGCGAGCCGGTCGCCGACGCCGCGCACGCGCTCGGCATGCAACCGCAGGAGCTGGCCGACCGCAACTCCGAGCGCTTCAGGGCGCTGGCGCCGCGGATCGCGGCGACCAACGACTTCTTCATCCGCACCACCGACCCGGAGCACATGCAGGTGGTGCAGGAAATCCTCACGCGGGTGCGCGACAACGGCCACGTGTACATGGGGACCTATGAGGGCTGGTACTGCCCCAGGTGCGCAGACTTCAAGGCGGAGAACGAAGTGGACGAGGGGGAGCTGTGCCCGATCCACCATGTCAAGCTGACGCGCGAGCAGGAGGACAACTACTTCTTCGCGCTGTCCTCCTTCCAGGAGCCCCTTGAACGCCTCTACGCCGAGCGCGAGGACTTCGTGGCGCCCAGGAGCCGCTACAACGAGGCGCTGTCGTTCATCCGCTCGGGGCTGCGCGACGTGCCGCTCTCACGGCACAAGCTCACCTGGGGGGTGCCGGTGCCGTGGGACCCCGAGCACGTGTTCTACGTGTGGTTCGACGCGCTGCTGAACTACTACTCGGCGCTCTCCTATGCGCCCGCTCCCGGGAGCGGGGTTGAAGGCGGGAGCGGGGTCGAAGGCGGGGGCACGGAGCAGCCCGGCGCCGGAGACCTGACCGCCACCTTCTGGCCCGCGGACGTGCACCTGATCGCCAAGGACATCCTGCGCTTCCACGCGGTGTACTGGCCGGCGCTCTTGATGGCCGCCGGGATCGAGCTGCCGCGCAAGCTGTTCGTGCACGGCTACCTGCTGATGGACGGGGAGAAGATGAGCAAGTCGCTCGGCAACGTGCTGGACCCGTTCGAGGCGATCGATCGCTTCGGCTCGGATGCGCTGCGCTTCTACCTGCTGCGCGACGTGTCCTTCGGCCAGGACGGCTCGGTGTCGACCGCCTCCTTCGAGCAGCGCTACGAGAGCGAGCTGGCCAACGACTACGGCAATCTCGCCAGCCGCACGATCGCGATGATCGTGCGCTACCGCGAGGGCACGGTCGGCGACGAGCTCGACAGCGCGCTGGCGGCCGACTTCGCCGGGCTGGGCGAGCGGGTGAGCGAGCTGATCGACGGCGTGCAGCTGACCGGCGCGCTCGATGAGATCTGGGGGCGGGTGCGTCGCCTCAACCGCTACGTCGAGGAGCAGGCTCCCTGGCGGCTGGCCAAGGACCCCGCGCGCGCGGCGGATCTCGACCGGGTGCTGGGCACGCTCGCGGAGGGGCTGCGGGTGGTGTCGGTGCTGCTGCACCCCTACCTGCCCGACTCCACTGAGCGGCTGCTCGACGCGCTCGGTGTCCCCGACCGGACGCTCGCCACAGCGGACTTCGGTCAGGGGAAAGTGCAGAGCGTGCGGGCGCTCGAGCCGCTGTTCCCCAAGAAGGACGCGGGCGAGCCTGCCGGTCAACCGGCGTAACCGTGATCGACAGTCACACCCATCTGTACCTGTGCGAGCAGCCCGACGCGGAGCTCGTGGCCGCGGCAGAGGCTGCCGGCGTGACGCGGATGCTCACGATCGGCACCGAAAGCACTTCCTGCCGCGCCGCGCTTGTAACGGCGGAGGCGTTTCCGCAGGTGTACGCGGCAGTGGGTCGTCATCCCAACGAGGCGCATGGCTTCGATGACGCCGACCTGGCGGAGCTGCGGGCGCTGGCCGAGCACGAGCGCTGCCTGGCGATTGGCGAGACGGGCTTGGACTACTACCGCGAAGGCGCGTCGAAGGCCGACCAGATGCGGGCGTTCTCCGCACAGATGACGCTTGCACGCGACATCGACAAGCCGCTCTCGATCCACACGAGGGCGGCCGACGAGGACACGCTCGCGATGCTCGCCGCCGAGGCGAGGGGGCTGCGGGTGGTGATCCACTGCTTCTCGATGCCCGACCGCTTGCAGGAGTGCCTGGACTGCGGCTACATGATCTCCTTTGCCGGCAACGTCACATACAAAAGCGCCGCCGAGCTGGCCGAGGCCGCGCGCCGGGTGCCGGACGAGCGTCTGCTGGTGGAGACCGATGCGCCCTATCTGACGCCCCAGGCTGTGCGCAAGCACCGCAACCAGCCGGCATATGTCGCCTACACAGCCGAGTTCATCGCCGAGTTGCGCGGAGTGAGCGTCGCCGAGCTGGGCGCCACGGTTGAGCGCAACGCCGCACGCGTGCTCGGGTGGTGAGCGTCACGGCCGGCGCAGGCGCCAACAGCGGGAAGAGCGGCGCCAGTCGCCGCGTTCGGGAGCTGGGTCAGAACTTCCTGCGCGATCCGAACATCCTCGAGGTGATCGGTCGCGAGAGCGGGCTCGCGCCAGAGGACGTGGTGCTCGAGGTGGGTGGAGGAGAGGGGGTGCTCTCGGAGTACCTGGCCCCGCGAGTGCGGTCGGTGCACGTGATCGAGCTGGACGAGCGGCTGCGTCCCGCGCTCGAGGGGCGTGTATCGGACTTTGACAACGTGACGCTCACCTGGGGCGATGCGATGCGCGTCGAGCTGGCGGCGCTCGAGCCGAAGCCCACCAAGATGGTGGCCAACCTCCCGTATGGGATCGCGGCGGGCGTGGTGCTGCGTACGATCGAGGAGCTGCAGAGCATCCAGAGCTGGCTTGTGATGGTGCAGCGCGAGGTGGGTGAACGACTCGCGGCCCCGCCCGGGAGCGGCGTGTATGGCATCAGCTCGGTCCTGGCACAGCTGGCGGGGGAGGTAAGGGTTGTGCGGGCGATCCCACGCACCGTGTTCCGGCCGGTCCCGAACGTCGACTCGGTGCTGGTGAAGATCGTGCGCAGCGGCCCCGCTGCGTCGCCGAAGCTGCGCAAGCTCGTGGGCGCCGCGTTCGCGCACCGGCGCAAGGCGCTGGCGCGCTCGCTCGTGCTGTCCGGATCGCAATGCACGCGCGAGCAGATCCGGGCGGCGCTGATCGAGCTCGGCCACCCCGCCGACGTGCGCGCGGAGCGGCTTGCTCCCGAGGACTTCCGTGCGCTCGCGGGAAAGCTCGGCGTCTCGTGAGTCCAGCTGCTTCGCTTCCCCTGAGGGCGCTGGCCCCCGCGAAGATCAACCTGGGCCTGTTCCTGGGGCCGGCGCGGGCGGACGGACGGCACGAGCTGGTGAGCGTGATGCAGTCGATCTCGCTGGCCGATGAGCTCACGTTGGAGCCGGCGCCCGCGGGAGTCGAACGGGACGAGGTGGTGTGCCCGGGGGTGGCGGGCGAGAACCTGGCGGCGCGGGCGCTCGAGCTGTTCCGCGCGGCAACCGGCTGGGAGGGCCCGCCGGTGAGGCTCACGATCGACAAGCGCGTGCCGGTGGCCGCCGGCCTCGGCGGGGGCTCCGCGGACGCGGCGGCGACACTGCGCCTGGCCCGCGCGGCGTCGGGGCTGGGCGAGCAGGGCCTGCTGCTGGAGCTGGCGGGGCAGCTGGGCGCGGACGTGCCGGCGCAGGTGGCGCCCGGTCGCTGGCTGGCCACCGGGGCGGGGGAGCAGCTGGAGCAGCTGCCCGATCCGGTCTCGCCCTTCGGCGTGCTGGTCCTGGCCCAGGCCGCGCAGCTGTCGACCGCCGATGTCTACGCCGAGGCCGATCGGATGGGGCTGGGCCACGAGATGAGCTTCCTCACCGGGCGCCGCCAGGCGCTGCGGGGTGCACTCGAGCTGGGCGCGCCGCTCCCCGCCGAGCAGCGGCTGCTGCACAACGACCTCCAGGAGGCGGCGGTGGCGCTGTGCCCGCAGGTCGCCCCGGCGTTGGAGCTTGCGCTCGAGGCCGGGGCGGAGGTGGCGTTCCTCAGCGGCTCCGGACCCACGGTGGTGGGCCTGTTCGCGCGCGCCAACGGCCTTGTGCGGGCGCAGCGGGCGACGGCGGGGCTGGCGGGGCACGAGCCGCCGCCGGTGGCCGCCGTGACGGTGGACCGGGCCTTCGCACAGGTGTACAGCGGTCCCGTACGCAACAATGCGGGCTCGTGAATCGCAAGCGCAGATAAGCGGAGCCGCGACCCCAGGGAAAGCAATGAGCAACGCTGCCATCACCGACCTTGTGGCCGTCTGTGCGGGCGTGTTCGGATTCGCGCTGTACGTGGGCCTGATCCTCGTGCCGGCGTGGAGCTCCTACTCGCGCGCGTGGCAGCGCCTGGCCGCGACCGTGCTGTCGCTGTACGTGCTGGCGGTGTTCGTCGGCGCCGGTGTGCTCGGCGCGCTGCTCGTCGTCTACTTCTGGGGCTGACAGGCATGTCTGAGCTCGTCGGCCTGGACGCCGTGACCGAGGCGGTGGAGTCGGGAGCGGGTCTGCCGGAGGTGGTGCGGGCCGCTTCGCGGGCGCTCGACGCGAGCCTCGCGGTCAGCGACGCGGCCGGCGCCACGATCGCGGTGGCCGCGCGCTCGAGCGCCGATGAGCGCTCGCTGCTGTCGGGAGCCGACGGCGTGACGAGCCTGCCGCTGCGGGTGGCCGACGCGGTGGTGGGCTCGCTGCACATGCGGGCCCGCACCGAGCCGAGCCCCCTCGTGCGCAGGCTGCTCGTGACGATGATCGCCTCGGAGGTCGAGCGGGTGCGGGCGCCGGACGTGGCCTCGGAGACCGCCGCCGCGGACTTCCTGAGGGTGGCGCTCGGTCGCGAGCCGATCCCACGCGAGCAGCTGCTGGCGCGGGCGGCGGAGCTGTCGCTGGATCTGCAGGGCGGCGCGAGTGTGATCGTCGCCCGCGCCCATCCGCAGGCGCCCACCGAGGAGGGCTGGCGGGCCCGGGCCCGCGCGGTGGTCGAGCGGGGCGCTCGCGCGGTGGTGGGCCGGTCGATCGCGGCGCTCTCAGAGCGCGAGGGAGCCGCGGGCGTCGAGATCCTGCTGCTCGTCCCCGGCGGCGAGGAGCCGCTGGCGGCCCGCACGGGGGAGGCGGTGCTGCGCGAGCTGGAAAGCGCGCTGGCGGGCTACACGTTCGCGCTGGGGCGCAGCCGCATCGCCGAGGACCCGGGCGAGCTTCCGAGGGCGGCCGGCGAGGCGCTGCTTGCCGCGAACGTCGCCGAGGGGGGCTCGCAGGACGGCGTGCTCGCCTTCGAGCAGACCGGCGCCTATCGCCTGCTGCTGAGCACGATGAGCGAGAACCCGAGCGAGCTGCAGCGCTTCTATGCCGAGACGGTGGAGCCGCTGGTGGCCTATGACGAGCAGTACGAGACCGAGCTGCTGGGGACGCTCGAGACGTTTCTGGAGGCCGACGGCAACGTGGCCGGCACCGCCCAGCGCCTGTTCACCCACAGGCACACGATCTACTACCGCCTGGAGCGGGTGCGCGAGCTGACGGGGCTCGACGTCAGCTCCAGCGACGGCCGCGAGAAGCTGAGCCTCGGGCTGAAGGCGATGCGGGTGCTGGGCATCTCCTCGACCCGCGGCCCCGCCTCCGAGGACGGGGCCCGCGGCGGCCGCGTCCCCCGCCGCTCCTAGGCAAGCGCCTGCTCGACCGGCCCGCGGGGCGGGCGGGCGTAGATCAGCGCGAACGCCAGCACAGCCAAACCGGTGAGCGCGTCGGTGAAGAGGGTCGCGTAGAAGAACGCCGGGATCTGGGGTGAGCCGTAGGCGAAGTGCCCGAGCGTGGCGAGCCCGGTCGCCGAGTACACCGCAAGGCACACCCTCGCCTCGCGGTAGCGATGTTCGGCATAGCGGCGGTAGCCGATCAGCCCGATCGCCGTCAGCAGGGGCCAGGCGACCACGATCGCCACGCGGGTGAAGGTGTCGAAGCTGCCATGGGGGCCGGGGTAGAGGTGGACCTCGATGAAGTTGTGGGTGTAGTGGATCGCGGTCGAAAGGATCCCCGCCGCGAGGATCGTCCTCAGAAGCAGGAGCCGTTGCCGTTCGCTGAGCTGCACAGGGACCTCCGTCTCTTGATAGATCGCTCTAGTGAGCGTAGTATTACCACCGAAGTGCATGCGGCGTCAAACGGGGAGGACGGGTTGCCAGGCACAAGGGAGCGAATCGTGGAGGCAACCTCCGAGCTGTTTCGCAGGCAGGGCTACAACGGCACAGGCGTCAAGCAGATCGTGGCCGAGGCGAGCGCCCCGTTCGGCTCGCTCTACCACTTCTTCCCGGGCGGCAAGACCGAGCTCGGCGCGGAGACGATCCGCTCCTCCGGCGCGCTCTACCTGCAGCTGTTCGCCACGATCGCGATGCAGGCCCCCGACGTGCTGAGCGCAGTCGAGTCGTTCTTCGAGGGCGCGGGCGAGACGCTGCGGGAAACCGGTTACGCCGACGCCTGCCCGATCGCGACGGTGGCGCTCGAGGTGGCGAGCGTCAACGAGCCGCTGCGCCAGGCCACCGCGGAGGTGTTCGACAGCTGGATCGACGGCGCCACCGAGTATTTCGCGCACGCAGGCATCCCGCGCGGGCGGGCCCGCGAGCTGGCGCTCTCGATGCTCTCGTTGCTGGAGGGAGCGTTCCTGTTCTGCCGCGCCCTGCGCAGCACCGAGCCGATGACCGTCGCCGGATCTGCCGCCGTGGCGGCGGTGTCCGCGGCGCTCGAGGAGTCTTTGGGGACAGGGGGTCGTTCTTCGGCACGTAAGGAGGCGCAGTGACTCGTCCGCGGGACAACGGCCGGCGGGCACTGACGATCGCGGTGTTCGCGGTCGTGCTCGAGCTGCTGCTGATCACGCCCTGGATCGACCATGCGGCCGACGGGAATCCGACGGTGCACTCCACCCAGCACGGCCTGATCTTCCTCGGCGGAGCCCTGATCGGCTTCGCGCTGAGGGATCTCTCGCGCCGATGAGGGCGCTGCTCGTCCACTGGCCCCACTTCGCGCCAGTGCTGCTCGGCTTCGGGGCGGTGATCTACCT
>DATHPT010000231.1:0-5734 GCA_035483615.1 Solirubrobacteraceae bacterium
GTTCCGCCGGAGGCCGTGAGCTGAATGCTCGGGAAGAACGCCGCGCGCGCGGCGCCGATGTCGGCGTTCGCCGCGCGCAGCGTGTGCTCGGCACTCAAGATGTCTGGACGGCGCGCAAGCAGGTCGGAGGGCAGGCTAGGCCCTAAGTCCGCGAGCAGGTGCTCCTCCTCGAGCGACACGCTGGTCGACAGATCCGTCGGGATCTCCTGCCCGAGCACGAGCGTGAGTGCGTGCCTATCCTGGGCGAGCTGACGCTGGTATTGCGAGAGGCTCGCGCGCGCCGCATCCACCGCGCTCTCCGCCTGACGCAGACTCAGGAGCGTCGTCGTATCGCTCTCGTACATGGCGCGCGTGAGATCGTAGGATTCCGTCTCGCTCTTGAGCGTCTGCTCGGTAAGCTCGACGAGCGCCTCGTCGGCGAGCACGGCGAAGTAGTCCGTCGCCACTTCGCTCACCAGGCTGATCTGGGTGCTGCGCCGGCTTTCGGCCTGCGCGAGGTATTGCTCGTACGCCTCGCTCGTGAGGCTCCGCTGCCGCCCGAACAGGTCGAGCTCGTAATTGGTGAAGCCGATGCCGGCGCTGAAGTAGTGAAAGGTGCTGGCGGAGCCGCCGGTCGGGACGGCGAGATTGCTCTGCGAGCCGCCGAGACTACCGAGGGGGAGCGCGCCGTTCGCAGGGAACCTCTCGGCGAGTTCGGCGCCGTTCGCCGAGATCGCCGGGAAGAGGTTGCCGCGCTGTACCCGGAACTGGGCCTCCGAGGCCTCGACGTTCAGCACCGCGACGCGGAGATTGCGATTATTGTCGAGCGCGATGCGGATGAGACGCTTCAGGCGCGGGTCTTCGAAGAAATCGTTCCAGCCGATCTCGGCGCCGCGGGCTGCCGGAGCGCGCGCGCCGCCATGGTCGACCGCGGCGCCCGTCTCGGCCGTGCCGGTCGCGGTGTCGGAAGGCCAGCGATTCGGCACGGGGGAATCCGGGCGCGTGTAATGCGGCATCAGGGTGCACGCGCCGAGAATTGCCGGGACGATGAGGGACAGTGTGATTCGCTTCATGAGCTCACTCTCCTGTGGGCTGCGCGCCGAGGGGCGCGCCGCTCTCGGCGCGGCGCTGGCGGCGCGATTCGACCCAGCGCATCACCGCGACGAAAAAACCCGGAACCAGATAGATCGCGAGCGCCGTCGCGGTCACCATGCCGCCGGCGACGCCGGTACCGATCGCATTCTGACCGCCCGAGCCCGCGCCGGAAGCGATGGCCAGCGGCAGCACGCCCACGAAGAAGGCAAGCGAGGTCATGAGGATCGGCCGCAGCCGCTGTCGCGCCGCCTCGATCGTCGCCGCGATCAGGTTGTGACTGCGCTCGTAATTCTCTTTCGCGAATTCAACGATGAGGATCGCGTTCTTGACCGATAAGCCCATGGTGGTGAGCACGCCCACCTGGAAATAGACGTCGTTGTCGAGATGGCGCCCGAGGGTCGCGAGCACCGCGCCGAGAATGCCGAGCGGGATGACGAGCAGCACGGCGGTCGGAATGGCCCAGCTCTCATAGAGCGCGGAGAGACATAGGAACACGACCGTGAGGGAGATGGCGTAGAGGATCTCGGCCTTCGCACCCGTCGCGGCTTCCTCGTAGGAGAGGCCGGTCCACTCATGGGAGATGCCCTGCGGAAGCTGCGCGGCGAGTTTCTCCATCTCGGCCATAGCCTGGCCGGTACTGTGGCCCGGCGCCGGAACACCGAGGATCTCCGCTGAGGACACACCGTTGTAACGCTCGAGTTTGGGAGAGCCGTACGTCCAGACGCCATGCGCGAACGCGGAGAATGGCACCATCTGGCCCGAGCCGTTGCGCACATACCAGTCGTCGAGATCCTGGGGCAGCATGCGCGCGGGGGCATCGCCCTGGATGTACACCTTCTTCACTCGACCGCGATCGATGAAGTTGTTGACATAGGACGAGCCCCACGCATCCTGGATCGTCAGGTTGATGTCGGCGAGCGTGACGCCGAGCGCGCTCGCCTTCTCGTGATCGATCTCGATGCGATCCTGCGGCTCGTCGCTCAGGCCGTTGGCGCGCACGCCGACGAGCAAGGGATCCTTCGCCGCGAGACTGAGCAGTTGATCGCGGGCCTTCATCAGAGCCGCATGGCCCAGCCCGACGCGATCGACGAGCTCGAAGTCGAAGCCGGTCGCGTTGCCGAGCTCGAAGGCGGCCGGCGGCGCAAAGCCGACGACCTGCGCATCCTGATAGCCCTTGAAGTGTTTGTTGAGCCGCGCGACGATCTGCTGGACGCGATTGCGAGCGCCCGGCCGATCTTCCCAGGGCTTGAGCATGATAAACGCCAGGCCGGAAGCCTGGCCATGCCCGCCATAGCTCTGACCGTTGATCGTCAAGGCGCCCTCGACGGCCTGCGCCTCCTGCGTGCGCAGGTATCGCGAGAGCTCATCGAGCGCCTCCCCGACATGAGAGGACGTCGACCCGGGGGGCGCCGTGACCTGCGCGAACATGAAACTGAGGTCCTCGTTCGGTAGATAGCCGCCCGGCAGGGTTAGATAGCCGAGCACCATCACGGCGGTGATGACGGCGAGCGCGACGAGCGCGCGGGCCGGCCGGCGGGTGATCGACGACACCTGTTCTCCGTAGCGCGTCTGCACTTGCTCGTAGCGGCGGTTGAACCAGGCAAAGAACCCGCGGCGCTGGGCGTGGCCCTGCTCGCGTGGCCTGAGGAGGGTCGCGCAGAGGGCGGGTGTGAAGATGAGCGCAACCAGCACCGAAAGGATCATCGAGGAGGCGATCGTGATGGAGAACTGGCGGTAAATGACGCCGGCCGAGCCGTTGAAGAAGGCCATCGGCACGAACACGGCCGCCAGCACGAGCGCGATACCGACGAGCGCTCCGGAGATCTGCGCCATCGAGCGCCGCGTCGCTTCCTTGGGGGGCAGATGCTCTTCTTCCATCACGCGCTCGACGTTCTCGACGACGACGATGGCATCGTCAACCAGCAGGCCGATCGCGAGCACCATGCCGAACAGCGTGAGGCTGTTGAGTGAGAAGCCGAAGACCGCGAGCACCGCGGTGGTGCCGAGCAACACCACCGGCACCGCGATAGTCGGGATCAGGGTCGCGCGCACGTTCTGCAGGAACAGCAACATCACCAGGAAGACGAGGCCGATCGCCTCGGCGAGCGTCTCGATCACATCATGGATCGAGTGCTTGACGAAGGGCGCGGTGTCGAGCGGGTAGACGACCTCGAGCCCGGCGGGAAACGTGGGCTTGAGTCGCGCGATCGTGGCCTTCACGGCGGCGACAGTATCGAGCGCGTTCGCGCCGCTTTCGAGCCGGATTGCGATGGCGCCCGCCGGATGGCCGTTGTACTTCGCGGTCACCGTGTAGTTCTCACCACCGAAGGCGATGCGCGCGACATCACGCAGTCGCACCTGCGAGCCGTTCTGCTCGACACGCAGCAGGATCTCGCCGAACTCCTCGGGCGTCTCGAGATAGGAGGGCCCGATGATCGTCGCGTTCAGCTGTTGGCCGGCGACGGCGGGCAGGCCGCCGAGCTCACCCGAGGCGACCTGGACGTTTTGCGCCTGGATGGCGTTGCTCACATCGACGGGCGTGAGCCCGTAGTTATCGAGCTTCGCGGGGTCGAGCCAGATGCGCATCGCATACTGGGCGCCGAACAGCTGAAAGTCGCCCACGCCGGCCGTCCGGCCGACCGAATCCTGCACGTGTGAGGCGATGAAATCGGCGATGTCAGGACTCTGCATGCTGTCGTCGGTCGAGACGAAGCCCGCCGCGAGCAGATAGTTCTTGGTGGACTTCGCGACCTTGATGCCCTGCTGCTGCACCTCCTGGGGTAGGAGAGGCAGCGCGAGCTGCAGCTTGTTCTGCACCTGGACCTGCGCGATGTTGGGGTCTGTACCCTGACTGAAGTAGGTCGTGATCGTGAAGCTCCCGTCCTTGTCGCTCTCGGAGGACATGTAGATCAGGTGGTCGAGGCCGGTCAGCTGCTGCTCGATGACCTGTACGACGGTGCTCTCGACGGTCTCCGACGAGGCGCCCGGATAGGTGGCTGTGATGGACACCGCCGGCGGGGCGAGCGGCGGGAACTGCGCGACGGGCAGCGTGTAGAGCGCGATCGCGCCCGCGAGCATCACGAGCAGTGCCAGCACCCAGGCGAAAATCGGTCGGTCGATGAAGAAGCGAGACATGCAGGTGTCCTCAGTGCCCCGTCCGCGCGACGAGCGCGGCGGCGGTCGTGGTGGAATTCGGGGTGGCATCGCGCAGCGTCACCAGCGTGCCGGGCTTCGCCGCTTGCAGGCCGGAGACGATGAGCCGATCGCCCGGCGCGAGCCCGTGCGTCACGACCCACTGGTCGCCGAGCGCGCGATCGAGCTGCACGGTGCGCTTCACGACACGATTGTCCGGGCCGACCACGAGTGCCGTTGCCGAACCGTCCGGTGCGTGCGTGATGCCCTGCTGAGGCGCGAGGATCGCGCCCTCGCGCACACCCTCCTCGATCGTCGCGCGCACGAACATGCCAGGCAGCAGGAGATCGGCGGCATTTGGAAAGATGGCCCGCAAGGTGACCGAGCCCGTGCTCTCATCGACCGTGACCTCGGAGAACTGCAGCGTGCCCGGGGAGTCGTAATGGCTCCCATCCTCGAGCAGAAGCTTTGCGGGGGCCTGGTTGGCACCGGCGTTGCGGATCTGTCCGGCGGCGAGCTCGCGCTTCAGGCGCACGATCGTAGCGCTCGGCTCGGTGACATCGACGTACACCGGATCGAGCTGCGTGACCGTGACCAGAGTCGTCGATTGATTCGCGGTCACGAGCGCGCCCTCCGTCACCGAGGAGCGACCCGTGCGTCCGCTGATCGGCGAATACACCTTTGTGTAGGCGAGATTGATCTGTGCAGTCCGGACAGCGGCCTCGCCGGAGCCCACATCGGCCTCGTCCTGCCCGAGCGTCGCCACGGCGTTGTCGTAGTCCTGGCGGCTCACGGCGTGCGCGTCGGCGAGCACCTTGTAGCGCTCGACGGTGAGCTTGGCGGCGACCACGGACGCACGCGCCCGCGCGAGGCTCGCCTGGGCGCTCGCGAGGCTCGCCTGATACGGCGCCGGATCGATCTGATAGAGCTGCCGGCCGGCGCCGACCAGATCGCCCTCCTTGAATAGCCGCTTGAGCACAACGCCGTTCACCTGCGGACGTACCTCCGCAATCCGAAAGGCCGAGACGCGGCCCGGAAGCTCCGTGGTGAGTGACACGGCCGTCGCATGCAGATCGACGACGGTCACCGCGGGTTTCGGCGGAGGTGGCTTGGCCTGCGGGGCGCAGGCGCTCGCGAGCGCGCTCGTTGCGCCGAGGAGCAGAGTCCGCAAGATGTGATTCTTCACTGTCAATACCATCGAAAACTCCTGGGTGACCGACACCGCTGCCGTTAATCACTCTGCATTAGATCGGTTGCCGCGAATTCGAGACTGTGCGCGTGGACGCCTGTCACGGCGCGAGGCAGCATATGAGCTGGGCCGCGCACGGAACAATCGGCCCCACGGACAAACAGTGTTTCCCCGGAGTGAATAGCGCGTGCGCGGCCGCGCGGCTTAGGCAGCGTCGGCAGCCGTAACCGAGGTCTTTGTGGGAATGCGGTCAGCCCTGGGGGGGTTGCATATCAAGAAATACAGCATGCACGCCGCGTCGCTCGTCTCCATGCGGCGGTGGGTGGTAGCGTTTGACTA
>DATHPT010000232.1:0-8212 GCA_035483615.1 Solirubrobacteraceae bacterium
CCGGGCCGGGCGCCCGTGCTCTGGAGGCGACCGCGGGGAGAACCGTCTCACCAGCTCCTCTCTCACCCGCTTCTGTCTTGCCTGCTTCTTCTCTCTCGCCTGCTTCTCTCCCATCCACCCCCGTGACGGTCAGCTCCCTCAGGACACGATCCGCGAGGGCCGCCGGCGTGGGATGGTCGAATACGAGCGTGGCGGAGAGTCGCAGGCCCGTGAGCGCGCGCAAACGGTTGCGCAGCTCCACCACCCCCGAGGAGTCCAAGCCCAGCTCCCGGAAGGAGAGCCGAGCCGAGGTGGTGGGCAGATCGGGCTCGCCCAGCACTGAGCCAACCTCGGCGAGCACCGCGCTGAGCACAATGCGCACGCGCTCTGACTCACTGGTCGCGCTCAGTCGCAAGACCAGCGGCGGTCGGGCGGTCGCCTCGTCACGATCGCCATCGCGTGAGTCCCCCCCGTCAGTGCCACGCTCGACATCGTGCACAGCGATCGACGCCGGTCGAGTGGTAGATCCGACTTGCTCAAGCGCCTCCTCCCAATCGATCTCGACCCCGCTGGAGTGCACGTCGGCCAGCGCCGCAAGGAAGCGCTGCGGGCTGCCCTGCCCACGACGCAGCGAGCCGACGACTCGGACCTCCTCCTGCATGTCAAGGGTCGAGTCCGCCGTTTCCTGGATCGCATTGGAGAGCACCGGATGGGGACCGACCTCCACGAACCTGCGATGGCCTGCGCGCAGCAGCACACAGAGGGCCTGCTCGAACTGGACCGTCTGGCGCTCGCCCCAATACCAATGCCCCGCGTCGCATCTGAGCGTGTCGAGCGGGCCGCCCGTGACGGTCGAGATGACCTGGGTCTCGGCGGAGCGCGGCTCGAGTGCCGAAAGGGCGTCGAGCAGCTCGACCTCGATCTGCTCGACCTGTGGGGAATGGGAGGCGTAGTCGATCGCCACCCGGCCTGCCCTGATGTCCGCGGCCCGACACACCTGAAGCAGCTCCTCGAGCGCCTGCGACTCTCCTGAGAGCGCAATCGAGCCGGGGCCGTTCGACGCCGCCAGGGCGAGTCGATCGCCAGGTGAGCCGAAGTCCGTGGTGAGCTGCATGGCGAGTCGATCGACGCTCTGGGCGACCGCGACGACACCGCCTCGGCCGGACAGCTCCAGCAGCGCCCGGCTGCGCAATGCGACCACCCTGGCGGCATCCTCGAGCGACAGCCCACCCGCGAGATGGACGGCGGCGATCTCCCCCTGGGAGTGGCCGACCAGCGCCGCGGGTCGCACGCCACACGCGCGCCACAGCTCAGCCAGTGAGACGGTGACGGCGAACAGCGCCGGCTGCACCACGTCCACTCGCTGAAGCCGGGGGGCTGACGGGGCGCCGCGCAGGACGTCGAGCAGCGACCAATCCACGTAGGGCCCGAGGGCCGCTTCGCAGATCCGTAGATGCTTGGCAAAGACGGGTGAGGCCTCAAGCAGCTCGACGGCCATGCCGTCCCATTGGCAGCCGTGACCGGAGAGAACGAGCACGACATCCCGCGGACCGGCGCTCATCCCACTCACGGGCAGACCCCAATGGTCGCGCTCGACGCTGCGCTTCGCGCGGTCACAGTCGGTCCATGCACCGGTGAGAAGCCCTAGCGCGCAGCGAGTACGGCAGGCCACGGGTCCGCCCGCAACACATCCAAAGCTCCTGCCAAGTCCCTCTCCCTCTCCCCATATGGACCACCGTGCTTGTCGCTAGACGCCTCTCTCCGAGCAAGTGAGAAACATGGCCAGTGATACTAAGACGAGCCAGGCACAGTTGTCAACCAACCCGTCATGGGCTCTTGATGGAAATCGAATATCCGTCTAGGACACTGGTGGGGCACCCACCGCTTCCCCGAGCGGCCGCGAAAACACGAGTCGACGCGAGACGCCGCACTCGATACGGATAAACAGCCAAAGTTGATTTGCCTTTGCCCGCGTCTCATATGGCGGACCTGGTCAAGATGCTCACCGTCTGAGGCGCTTCGCCGCCCTACGAATTAGGCTGCTCGTGAACGGTCGAAGCAAATGGAGTCGCCAACGGTGGCGACATTGGGCACTCTAGAACACGATAAACACAATGTCTATATCTAGAAAGGACCGTAAAGCCACTCAGCGGGAACGGCTGCTGGAGGGCATGCTGCTGGCCACGGTCCGCCGAGGCTACGTAGGCGCGAACGTTGCCCAGGTGATCGCTCACGCCGGCGTCTCTCGACCCACATTCTACGAATACTTTGCGGACAAGGATGACTGCTTTCTGGCCGTCCACCGGGAGATCTCCGCACAGTTGCTGGAGGAGATCACCGAAGCCGTGAGCTCGGCGCCTCCCGAGCGGGCTGTGCAGACAGGCGTGAGGACACTGCTCCTGCTTGCTCACGCCAGACCCGAGCGAGCGAGGTTCCTCGTGAACGAGGCGATGGCCGGAGGCCCGCGGGTGCTGGACCAGCGGGATCACCTCATCGAGCAGATCGAGCAGATCATCGAGGGGGCGCGGGCACGGGTGTCTCCGCGGACGTCCACTCCCGACCTGCCGACGAGGGCGCTCGTGGGGGGAGTCTGTGGGCTGCTGGCCCCGCGCCTGCGCCGCAACGAATACGACCTGATCGATCTCGCCGAGGAGATATGCGAGTGGATCGAAAGCTATGACCAGCCCTATGACCAGCACCGCTGGCGAACACTTGATCCCGGTCCTCCGCTGCCGCCGGCACGGCACCTCTCAGAGCTGGCGCTGCAGCCACCGGCGCCGCTGCCACGTGGCCGCCCAAGCCTCTCCCACGCCGAGATATCGCGCCATCAACGCGAACGAATCGTGTACGCGACAGCCGCGGTCGCCGCCGAGAAGGGCTACACCGCCGCCACGATCGCGGACATCACGACGACCGCGGGCGTCGACCGCCGTGTCTTCTACACCCATTTCCACGACAAGCAGCAGGCGTTCCTGGCCGCGCACGAGCTCGGCTTCCAGCAGACGATGGCGGTTTGTGCAAGCGCGTTCTTCAGCAGTGACCAGTGGCCGGAGCGCATCTGGGAAGGCCTGCACGCGGGCACTCATTTCAACGCCACCTACCCGGTGGTGGCGCATATCGGCTACGTCGAGGCCTATGCGGTGGGCAGCCCGGCCGTGCAGCGCGTCGATGACAGCCGCGCTGCCTTCAACATATTCGTGCAGGAAGGCTATAGGCACACCTCCAAGCCACCGGCCGCGGCGGCGCTCGATGCGATCTCGGCGACGATCTTCGAGATCGGCTATCACCACGCACGCACGCGCCGGCTGGAGATCCTTCCCCGCCTGATCCCTCACGCCGCCTACCTGATTCTCGCCCCGTTCCTGGGCCCGGAGGGCGCCAACGACTTCATAGACGCCAAGCTGAGCGAGTACCGCTCCTCACCGAACGTCCGCGAACAGCTCGGCGAGGCGACCTACGCCACTGAGATACGCACTCCTCTGGAAGGCGGGGGTGAAACGATGAACGCCGGTGAGGTTGGCGCTCCTCAGGAAAGCACGGGTGAAGCGACCCATGCAGGCGGGGCAAGCGCTGCTCAGGAAAGCGTGCGCGAGGCGGCGCCCGCGGTCACGGCCGACGCCTGAGGGACGGATCCCGCTCGCAGGGAACGCGGCGGGCGCGCCGACAGCGCATCGGCTAGACGATCGATCAGCTCACCGGCGCGCGCAACCGCGCGATCCAGCAACAGGAAGCCGTGCATCTGATCCTCGACGTGGACGTGCTCGACCATCACTCCAGCCGCTGCCAGTCTCTGTGCGTAGGCGATGCCCTCGTCCCGCAGCGGGTCGAACTCGGCCGTCATCACCAGCGTGGGCTCGAGCCCACCGAGATCGGGCGCTGCGAGTGGCATCAGATACGGGTCCTCCAGCGCCTGGTCGGCGGGCAGGTAGTTGCGCAAGAACCAACGCGCAAGCTCCAGGTCGAGCGTGTAGCCCGTACCGCGCTCCTCGTAGGAGGGCCAGTGACGGTACATGCCGGTGACCGGATAGGCCAGCACCTGGTAGCAGGGCAGCGGGGCCCCCAGGTCGCGAAGGAGCAGGCTCAGGCAGGCAGCGGTTGTGGCGCCCGAGCTTTCGCCCACAAGCGCCACTCTCGAGGGGTCTCCCTCGAGGTGCGTGGCGTTGTCCAGCAGCCAGCGATAGGCGAGATGTGCATCCTCCAGGGCGGCCGGATGGCGGTGCTCCGGCGCTCTGCGGTAGTCCAGGGAGGCCAGCATCCAACCCGAGCGACTGGCGATTCGGCGGCACAGCCGATCGTGGGTGTCGAGGTCGTTCAGCGTCCAACCACCCCCGTGCAGGAACAGGGCGATCGGGAGCGCTCCGGTCCCAGGACGGTACAGCCGCATGCTCAACTTGCCGCCGGCAGTTGGCAAGGAGATCTCCTGCACCGAGTGAAGCGCGATCGGCTCGCCCTTGGCGATCAGTGCGGAGCGCATGCTCTCACGCGCCTGGGCGACAGACACCTCGTATGGCTGCGGGGTGCCGATGGCGCCCATCACTTCCAGCAGCGCCTGAGCTTGTGGATCAAGTTGGGGCGTCATCGCAGCGCAAGCATGTCAGACGGTCTCAGGCCGAGCCGACCGCGATCGCCGTCACGATGATTCCCTCGCGGACCAGCCAGCTTCCCGCGAATCCGCGCAGGGCGTCTCCGTTGATCTGAGGACCCGCCACCAGCAGGCGGGCAGTGAACGTGCGTGCCCTTGGCTCGAACTCGAGCACGGCGTCCTCGAAGCCCAGCCAGCTCTTGGCGAGCGGGAACCATGCCTTGTAGACCGACTCCTTCGCGCTGAAGATCAGCCGCTCCCAGCAGACCTCGGGGAGCTCCGCCTGCAGCCGGCGCAGCGATGGCAGCTCCTCCGGCCGTGCGATGTCACCGAGCAGGCCGGGCGGCAGGGGCGCGTTGGGCTCCGCATCGATCCCGACCGTGACGATCTGGCCCGAGTGCGCGACCGCGCAGGCGCGGTAGCCCTTGCAATGGGTGATGCTGCCGACCACCCCGGTGGGCCACAGCGGCTCGCCGCGCTCGCCCGAGAGGATCGGCGCGGCCGGGAAGCCAAGTTGCTCGAGCGCCGCGCGTGCACACATGCGCGCCGTGGTGAACTCGCGGCGGCGCTTCTCCACGGCCCTGCCGATCACAAGCTCCTCCTCGGGAAACAGCTGCGCGCCGGTGGCGTCGTCCCGCGTCTCGACGGCGACCACGGCGGCCGGCAGCAGCTCCTCGATCACGGTTGCGCCTGGAGGGGCATGACGGGACGCAGGAGCTCCCTGGCGGAGCCCCGACGATGCCACTCGCGCGGATATCCGAGTGAGACCTCCTCGAATCTGACGCCGTCCTGCCATGTGGTGCGAGGAATGTGGAGATGCCCGTACACGACCGCGGCCGTCCTGAAGCGACGGTGCCAGTCAGCCGTCAGTGTGGTGCCGCACCACTGAGCGAACTCTGGGTGCAGCAGCACCCTGGTGGGAGCGTCGATCAGCGGAAAGTGGTTGACCATCACCATCGGGATGTCCCGGTCGCAGCTTTCAAGCCTGGCTTGTGTGTGAGCCACCCGCGCGTGACACCAGGCCTCCCGGCTGGGGTAGGGGTCGGGATGCAGCAGGAACTCATCGCTGCAGACCACTCCCGCCTGATGGGCGAGCGCCAGCGAGCGCTCCTTGGTGGGAGCGATGTTGCGACCGAACGAGTAGTCGTACAGCACGAACAGGGGCGCGATCGTGAGCGGGCCTTCCGCTCCCTCCCACACCGCATAGGGATCCTCGGGCGTGAGCACGCCGAAGCGTTTGCAGACCTCCACGAGATGGCGATAGCGCTGCTCACCGCGCAGCTTCAGCGCTTCGTCGGGGGTCGTCCAGAGCTCGTGGTTGCCCGGAGCCCAGATGACTCTCGCAAATCGCCTTCTCAGCAGATCGAGGGCCCATTCCAGATCGGAGATCGTCTCGCTCACGTCGCCGCACACGATCAGCCAATCGTCTTCGCTCTGAGCCCGCAGACGCTCGACGATCGCGCGGTTCTCCGGGTGGGTGACGTGCAGATCGCTGACCGCGAGCAGCTGCCCGCAAGCCCCGTTTCGGGTCGTCATCGGCGCGATCATACTCACGCGCCCGCGAGCCGCCGGCCAGCCGTGGCGCTCCCTGCAAACGCCGTCCTCGGTACTGTCCGGCGGGCTCCATAACTTCCAAATGCCTGAGAACGACCGGAGGTCGCTGCAGATGCCGCCGCTGATAACTCGCGAGGAAGCCCTCCAACTGGGCGAGCTCGAGGATCACGCCGAGATCGAGGCGCTTGTAGAGAGAGCGTGGGCGGCGCGGATGGAGCGCTTCTCGGACTCGACCGACATGTGCTCGCTGGTGAACGCCAAGTCCGGCGGTTGCGCCGAGGATTGCGGATTCTGCGCCCAGTCGCGCTTCGCCGAGGCTGAGACGCCGTTGCACGCGATGATGGACCCTGAGCAGATCCTCGAGCACGCACGCGCGGCCGAGGCGGCAGGCGCCCATCGCTTCTGCATGGTGACCCAGGGTCAGGGTCTGTCCAAGCGCGACTTCGAGAAGATCCTCGAAGGCGCACGGCTGGTTGCCGAGAAGACGAATCTGAAGCGCTGCGCATCGGTCGGGCACATGTCTCCCGCGCGCGCCAAGGCGCTGAAGGAAGCTGGGATCCAACGGGTGCATCACAACGTGGAGACCGCCGAGAGCTACTACGACGAAGTTTCCTCGACAGTGCGCTACGAGGGCCGCTTGCGCACGATTCAGGCGGTGCGCGAGGCCGGCCTCGAGACCTGCGTCGGGGGGATCCTCAATCTCGGTGAGAGCCGCGAACAACGTGTGGAGATGGCCTTCGAGCTTGCCGCGATCGACCCGACGAGCGTGCCGATCAACCTGCTCAACCCGCGACCCGGAACCAAGTTCGGCGACCGCGAGTACATCGACCCGTGGGAGGCCGTCAAGTGGGTGGCGATCTTCCGGCTGATCCTGCCTGAAGCGCTCTTCCGCCTGTGCGGCGGACGCGTGGAGAACCTTGGCGAGCTGCAGCCGCTCGCCGTCAAGGCCGGCCTGAACGGGGTGATGATGGGCAACTTCCTCACCACGCTCGGCTCGACGCCCGAGCAAGATCGTGCGATGTTCGAGGAGCTTGGTTTGAATGTCGCACGCCAGGCCGACAACGGCGCAAACCCGCGGCCCGACAACCGCTCCGGCTGGCTGGACGGCGAGACACCCGATGTGGTCGAGGAGTTTCTTCAGAGCCCGGATTCGGCGGGGGATGCATTGCAGATCAAGATGTGGGATCCCTCCACTCAGCTGCGCTACAGAGCCAAACGCGCCGTTCCCCCGCGACCGGACGGCGCCCGCAACGCCGTCCCGGCCGGCTGGGGAGATTGACGCGGACGAACCGGGCATACGGCGATGAGCGAGATCGGAGAGCGGCTGGTGGAGCTCGAACGGCTCGGCCTGTCTCGCCGTTTGAGGATGGTCGAGGGTCCCCAGGGTCCGCATGTGCTGCTCGACGGCAGGCCCGTGCTGCTGTTGTGCTCCAACAACTATCTGGGTCTGGCCGATCACCCGAAGGTGCGCGAGGCGGCAGCGGAGGCCGCCATGCGCTGGGGCGTTGGGACGGGCGCTTCCCGGCTGGTGTCCGGCACCATGACGATCCACAGTCGCCTCGAGCAGCGCCTAGCGGAGTTCGAGGGGAGCGAGTCCTGTGTGCTGTTCGGCTCAGGCTATCTCGCCAACCTGGGCGTGATCGGTGCGCTGGCCGGCCCTGGCGACACGATCTTCTCCGACGAGCTGAACCATGCTTCGATCATCGACGGTTGCCGTGCTTCACGTGCCGAGATCGTTGTGTACCGCCACCTCGACAGCGAGCATCTTGAGCGCTGCCTGCGCAACAGCAGCGGCGGTGGACGTCGTTTGATCGTGACCGACTCCGTTTTCTCGATGGACGGAGACGTCGCCCCGCTCGCCGAGATCGTCGAGCTGGCTCGCACACACGATGCCCGCGTGGCAGTCGATGAGGCGCACGCCACCGGAGCCCTCGGAGACGGGGGGCGCGGCGCTATCGCACAAGCGGGACTGCAGGGCAAGGTAGATGTCCTGATCGGGACGCTCGGCAAGGCGCTCGGCTCCTACGGCGCCTATGTCTGCGCAAGCGAGGAGATGGTGCGCTACTTCCTCAACGTGGCTCGACCTTTGATCTTCTC
>DATHPT010000233.1:0-7654 GCA_035483615.1 Solirubrobacteraceae bacterium
TGCGCACCTCGGTTTCGAGGTCTCCGCCGCGCTGCGGGCGCGTGCGTGCGCGCCTGCCCGCGCCTGCGCCGCCACCGCCGCTCCCGCTCCCGCCGAAGAGGTTGGAGAGGATGTCGCCCATCGAGGAGGCGTCGAAGTCGAAATTGCCGAAGCCGCCGAACCCCGGCCCTCCCGATGCCCCTCCCGCGAATGGGCCGGTGCCGCTGTCGTACTGCTTGCGCTTCTCGGGATCGCCGAGCACGTCGTGGGCTTGGGAGACCTCCTTGAAGCGCTCCTCGGCCTGCTTGTCGTCAGGGTTGCGGTCGGGATGGTAGGTGCGCGCGAGCTTGCGATAGGCCTTCTTGATCTCCTCAGGTGTCGCCTTCTTGTCGACGCCCAGGGTCTTGTAGTAGTCGGGACGTGTCGCCATCGCAGACCCCTGACTACGCGGCCACCAGGACGCGGGCCGGTCGGATGATCGTCTCGCCCATGCGATAGCCGTCCTGGTAGACCTCGGCCACAGTGCCACTCGCGGCTCCCTCGATCGGCTGCTGGGCCATCGCTTCCTGCTGATTGGGGTCGAAGGGCTCGCCGAGCGGCGCGAACGCCTCGATGCCGACGCGCGCGAGCGCGGCGGCGAGCTCCGAGCGGACCAGGCGGACCCCTGCGAGCAGTGGATCCTCCGCCTCAGCCGCCTCGATCGCCCGGTCGAGATTGTCGAGCGCCGGCAACAGCTCTTTCGCGAGCCTTGCCACACCGCGATCCTGGGCGATCGCCGCGTCGCGGGCGACGCGCTTGCGGTAGTTCTCGAAATCGGCCTGGGTCCGCTGCGCCAGCGCAAGGTACTCATCGCGCTGGGCAGCGGTCTTCACGAGCTCGCCGAGCTCGCCCTCGATCGCCACGGCGTCGCCTTCATCCTGGCGCTCGATCTCAACCTCCTCTGCTGGGCTGCCGGGGCCTGCTGCTGTTGTGTGTGACTCGCTGTCGGCCATCGAGCTCAGCTCTTACCCTCGTCGACGACCTCCGCATCGACGACGTCCTCCTCGGCAGCCTCGCCGTCGCCGGACTCCTCGCCACCGGCGGGGCCAGCTCCGTCACCGGCCGCGGCGGCGTCGGCCTGGGCCTTCTGGTACATGGCCTCCGAGACGGCGTGGAAGGCGCTCTGCAGCGCCTCGGTGCGCGCGTTGATCGCGGCCGGGTCCTCGGACTCGAGTGTGTCGCGCACCTCCTTGATCGCCTCCTCGATGCGGCCCTTGGAGTCCGGGTCCACCTGGTCCCCGAGATCGACCAGCTGGCGCTCGGCCTGGTAGGCGGCGTTCTCGCCGTTGTTGCGCGCCTCCGCCAGCTCGCGTGCCTTGCGGTCCTCCTCGGCGTGGGACTCGGCGTCGGTGACCATCCGCTTGATCTCATCCTCGGAGAGCCCGGAGCCGGCCTTGATCTCGATCTTCTGCTCCTTCTGTGTGCCGAGATCCTTGGCGGACACGTTGAGGATGCCGTTCGCGTCGATGTCGAAGGCGACTTCGATCTGCGGGATGCCCCGCGGCGCCGGCGGGATGCCAGTCAGCTGGAACTTGCCCAGCGACTTGTTGTACTGGGCCATCTCGCGCTCGCCCTGCAGCACGTGGATCTCAACCGAGGGCTGGTTGTCCTCGGCGGTCGAGAACACCTCGCCCTTGCGTGTGGGGATCGTGGTGTTGCGCTCGATCAGCTTCGTCATCACGCCGCCCTTGGTCTCGATGCCGAGCGTGAGCGGGGTGACGTCCAGCAACAGCACGTCCTTGACGTCCCCGGCGAGCACGCCCGCCTGGATCGCCGCACCGACGGCCACGACCTCATCCGGGTTCACACCGCGGTGGGGGTCCTTGCCGGTGAGCTCCTTGACCTTCTCCTGCACCGCGGGCATGCGCGTCATGCCGCCCACGAGCACGATGTGGTCGATCTCCTTGACGCCCTTGTCCTTTGCGTCGTCGATCGCCTGGCGCACGGGCGCCACCACGCGGTCGAGCAGCACCGAGGTCAGCTCGGCGAGCTTGGCGCGGGTGAGGCGGGTGTCGAGGTGCTTGGGGCCAGAGGAGTCAGCGGTGATGAACGGCAGGTTGATCTGGGTCTCCTGCGTGGTGGACAGCTCGATCTTGGCCTTCTCGGCTGCCTCATAGAGGCGCTGTAGGGCCATCGGGTCGGCCGACAGATCGATGCCCTGGTCGCGCTTGAAGTCAGCCACGAGCCAGTCCACGATCGCCTTGTCGAAGTTATCGCCGCCGAGGTGGTTGTCGCCGGCGGTCGACTTCACCTCGAACACGCCGTCGCCGATCTCGAGCACAGACACGTCGAAGGTACCGCCGCCGAGGTCGAACACGAGGATCGTCTGGTCGTTCTCCTTGTCAAGGCCATACGCCAGCGAGGCCGCTGTGGGCTCGTTGATGATGCGCTTGACCTCGAGGTTGGCGATCTTGCCGGCGTCCTTGGTCGCCTGACGCTGATCGTCGTTGAAGTAGGCCGGCACGGTGATGACGGCCGAATCGACTGTTTCCCCTAGGTAGGCTTCGGCGTCTGTCTTGAGCTTCTGCAAGATCATCGCGCTGATCTCCGGGGGGGAATATTGCTCGCCGGCGGCTTCCACGCGTGCGTCGCCGTTGGGGCCGGAGACGACCTTGTAGGGGACGATCGACTCCTCCTCGCGGACCTCGCCCTCCTTGCGGCCCATGAAGCGCTTGATCGAGAAGACTGTGTTCTGCGGGTTGGTGACGGCCTGGCGCTTGGCGACGGTGCCGACAAGGCGCTCACCGGACGCTGTGAAAGCGACCACCGACGGGGTGGTGCGCCCACCCTCGGCGTTCTCGATCACGGTCGGCTCGCCACCCTCGAGCACGGCCATGCACGAGTTGGTTGTGCCCAGGTCGATGCCTATGGTCTTGCCCATGAGGTGATGCTCCTTCAGTTGCTGTACAAATCTAAGTCGGAATGTAGCAGATTATCTGCGGCCACTCAAGCAGTCGGCTTGCCCGGGCGTGCCGACATGTAGCGGTGCTTACCCACAGCCCCTCACATGCACACTTCGGCGGCCCAAGCCGGTAGCTTTTAGCTATGGACATCCCCAGGCCACAGCTTGCGCTGCCGGCTGGACCGATCAAGCCAAAGCTGCGGGGCGTATCGCATGAGTACGCCTTCTTCGTGTCGCTAGGCTGCGGCGTGGCGCTGATCCTGGGCGCGTCCGACGGACGGGCGAGGCTCGCCGCGAGCATCTATGCGGTGGCGGTGTCAGCCCTGCTGGGAACGAGCGCGCTCTACCACCGCGTGACCTGGCGCCCGAGCGCTCGCCGCTGGATGCGGCGGCTGGACCACTCGATGATCTTCGTGCTGATCGCCGGCACCTACACGCCGGTGGCGCTGCTCGCCCTGAAAGGGTCGCTGGGGAGCACGATCCTGATCGTGCTGTGGGCCGGAGCGATCGGTGGCGTGATCTTCAAGCTCCTGTGGATCGATGCGCCCAAGTGGCTTTTCGCTGGGGTGTACGTGGCGCTCGGCCTCGTGTCCGCCGCCGTCTTCGGCGAGCTGCCCGGCGCGATCGGCTGGCTCGGAGTGGCCGGATTGGCGCTCGGCGGCCTGCTCTATGTGATTGGGGCGGTCGTGTACGCAAGCGGTCGGCCGAACCCGTGGCCGAAGGTGTTCGGCTACCACGAGGTCTTCCACGCGCTCGTGATCGCCGCGGCGGCGCTGCAGTATGCGGTCATCGCGTTTGCGGTGCTGCCGCGCGGCTGAACAGCTCCCGGCTCGGGCACATTCGCGCCAGTGCGCATTCCTCGCAGGCCGGCTTGCGGGCGTGGCAGGTGCGCCGTCCGTGGCGCAACAGGTTCACGTGGAACTCGAGCTCCTGCCCGGGCGGGGTGAGCTCAAGCATCTGGTCGTGCAGCTCCTCGAAGGGAGCTCCGGGCCGGAACAGGCCGAGGCGGGTGCCGACGCGCGAGACGTGGGTGTCGACCGGAATGTCCGGCAGACCGTAGGAGAACAGCAGCACACATGCGGCGGTCTTGCGACCCACTCCCGGCAGAGCGCACAGGTATGCCCGGCTCTGCCCAACCGGCTCCTCTCGCATCCACTCGAGCGACAGCGGATCCTGCGGATCGCAGGCGGAATCGGAGATCGCGGCGAGAATCGCCTGGATGCGAGCCGACTTGACCTTCGAGATGCCGCCCGGGCGGATCGCCTCCTCGACCTCCTCCACCGGCGCGGTCAGCACAGCCTCGTAGTCCAGCGGCTGGGGGGGCGGGCCCGGCTTGAGGAAGCGGTCGCGCAGGCGCAGGAACGCCACATCGCGATTGCGGTCGTTCGTGCTCTGTGAGAGCACCGTCAGCACAAGCTCGTCGAGCGGCCTGCCGTGGGGGGCCATGCGCGGGATGCCGTACACCTCGCGCAGCCGGTCGCGGATGCGTCGCACGCGGGCGGGAGTCGGAGGCTTCCAGCCGTCGCGTGACATCGCGTCACGGTAGCTCGATCGCTCGCCGCACAGCATCGCCCCGCTCGGTGAGCCGCCACGCGTTGGGCTCGCCCTTGGCGTGACCCTCGCTGCGGTTCTCGATCAGGCCGTGACCCTCTAGGCGTCTCAGCAGCTTGGATATCTGCCCCTGGTCGAGGACTCCGGCCTGCTCCCCGACCTCGCGGTTGCTGACGCCGGATCGGGCGCCGATCGCTCCAAGCACGCGTGCCGTGCGGAACGTCAGGCGGATCGGCAGGCCCTTGAACGGATCCTGCGCGCGCCTTGAGGCATGACAGTTGCCTCTCGGCACAGGTTGCGGCGCGACACGATCGAGCTCTCGGCGCGCGGCCGCCGGACCGAGGTAGGGATGGACGATCATGCCCATCAGCGGGTTCAGGAGCTCGAGCAGCGGCCGCCGACCGTCTTCCAACACGCGTGCGTGGATCACCGAGAGCGCTCCTCCGACAGTGCTCTGGGCCGTGAGCGGCGGAGGCCCGGCTTCGTACTTCGATTCGCGGCGACCCTCATCGACGGCGACCGCGAGCGAGTCGAACACCTGCCGTCGCCGCTCGCAGACGGCCGCTCCTGCCCTGGGCGTCTCAATCAGACACGCCCGGGCGAGAGCGGGCTCGGCATCGAAGAACTCGAGCAGCGCGGCGAGCGCTGCCCGGATGCGCTCCCGCCAGCGAAGGCTCTCCTGTTCATACGCGGACAGCACGCTCTGGGAGACACGCTCGATCGCAACATCGACGACCGCCAGAAAGCACGCTTCGCGATCCTCGAACAGGTCATAGAAGGTGCGGCGCGAGACGCCGGCTCGTTTGCACACGCGACCCACGCCCGCGTCCTCCAGGCCCCCCTCGGCGAGAACCTCGGCGAAGGCCAGCAGCAGCCGGCGGCGTTGCATCTCCCCCACATGGCCGCCCTCGCGACGACCCGAGTTGTCAAGAGCCTGCGCTTTCAGCTGCGAGGACACTATTCACCTCCTCGCCGCTGCTCGTCAGCGTCCAGGAGTTCGGCGCTCCGCTGCCCGCCCCGAGGCTCCGGTTGGAGAGCAGCCCGAGCCTCTGAAGACGCCAGAGCAGCTTGGAGGTCTGCCCCTGGTCGTCGATGCCGGCGCCCTCGGCGACCGTGCGGTTGGAGGCGCCGGGGTTGGCTGCCACGGCCGTCAGGACCCTCACGGTGCGATAGGTCAAGCGCACTTCCAGTTCCTTGAGCGGCCTGAGCGTGCCCTCGCTTGGGCCACCCGGGACCCTGCTTACCGGTCGATCGAGCTCGCGACGCGAGGCCGCAGGACCGAGGTATGGCAGCACGACCATGCTCATCAGCGGGTTGACCAGCTCGAGCAGCGAAGCCGCTCTGCCCTCGACAAGACGAGCGTGGATCACCGCGAACACGGCCCCCACGACACCCTCGGCGGTGAGCGGCGGCGGAGCTTGGCCTGCCCTGGCTTCGACGCCCCCTTCCTCCACGAGCGCACTGATCCGGGCGAGCATGTGCCGGCGGCGCTCCAGCGCCGCCGCTCCCATGCCAAGCGATCCGACGATCAGCAGTTGCCCAGACGCGGGCTCGTCCTCCAGGAACGAGAGCAGACCCGTGAGCGCCGCCCTGACCCGCACGGTCCACTTCGCCCGGGGGTCGTATTCGGCCAGCGCATAGCGGGACGCTCGTGCGAGCCCATCCTCAAAGGCCGCCAGAAAGCAGCCTTCCCGATCGGCGAAGATCTCATAGAAAGTGCGCCGCGAGATCCCGGCGCGCACGACGACATGCGCGACGGTGAAACTCCCAGCTCCGTGCTCGGCGCTCACCTCGACCGTTGCGGCGAGTATGCGCGCACGCTGGATTTCGGTTACACGCTCGCGCCCGAGATCGTTGCGCCTCGGCGCTGTCGCCTGGGGCGCTGTTCGCCCCGATCGTGTGCTTGCTCTGCCAGCCATCTCACTTCCTCTGCCAGCCTTCCCACTTCCCGCATCTGCATCTGACGGATGGATATCTCGCTTGCGAGCGGGCGGCCGCGCCGAAGGTGGCTTCCTCGACCGTCCTTCGACGCTGTCGCCGCTCGCAGCTATATCTGCCCTAACCCACTATCCTAAATGAGCTACTTCCTTGAAATTCTAGATTTATCGCATTCAAATCAGCGGCTTTGTATGCGCCTCCGTTGATCGTCATTTCAGGGAACGCCGTCACTTTCGAACCGCCTTCCTTTTCATATTCGATCAGTTCCTGAAGGCCGCCCGACCCTTTGAGGCCAAACGTGTAGTTCGTCGTCAACGTGTTGATCGGTGTCAGCTTTGCCACGAGCGGTCCCCGCACGGTGGCTTTCGTAAGCGCTGTTTTGCATTTGAAGCTGGTGAGCGCCCCCGCTTCGCCGGAGCTGTTGTAGTTCAGGATGATGGCAACTTCATGGGTTGCTTTCGACAGATATTCAAGACGCAGCGGAACATTCGGTGCGACGATTTCACCTTCTGCCGCACCTTCGCTCGCGCAGCTCCCGGCGGCCAGTGCCGAGCATTCCTTGAACGCGATATTGCCTTTGAATTCCTTGACGTTCAACAGTACGAATCCTCCACTCGCTTTTTTGCAATGGATTCCTGTGAGGCCACCCATCTGTTCAAACGTCATTTCACCGCTGGTGAGCGTAAAAGAGTTGCGGCCTAGCGGTGAATATTCGGGAAACGCCGCCGAAGCGGATGCCGCCGCGATCACGCCGATTGTGAGCATTGTCGCGAGCGCAATGCCCAGACTATGCCTTCGCCTGCCGGTGAACACAGATCTCATTTGGATGTCCTTTCGTCGATTTCGATGCCGAGAGCCGAATCCCAGGAGAGAGATGCACCTCGACGTCGTCTTGTTCAACAGCGCGCCCAGCTGGCGTCTGGCCAATTTGGGCACACACTTTGAGACCCGCCCATCCCCGCGGGGGCAGTTGATGAGGGCCTACCTCTTTCCCTTCTGTTTCACCTTCTCATGGCGCTGCTTGGGCCTCTTCGGCTTCTTCTTGTGCTTCGAGCAGCCGGTGGGGACGATCGGCGTCGAGGTATGGATGGCGACTCCGCTCTGCGCGACGAACGAGGTCGGCATCGCGAGCTTTCTGGCCGTGCAAAGGTTCCCGTTAGCCGCCAGAGCCGAGTATCTGCCCTGATGCAGTGTCAATTCGAACGTGCCCACCGGCACGTCGGGGACCGTCTTGAACGTGCTGCT
>DATHPT010000234.1:0-2022 GCA_035483615.1 Solirubrobacteraceae bacterium
CGACGCGATCGGCCTGCTCGCCGTCGACGGCGAGGGCGAGCCGGTGATCGAAGTCGAGTCGCTCACCGCGCGTGTGGTCTCAGAGCGGCAGCTCGCCGCCATTTGCGGCGAGCGCGAAGACTCGTTGTATGAGATCGACTGGACGAGGCTGACCCCACGAGGCGATCCGCAAGCGGGCCGCTGGGCGATCCTCGGGGATCACGAGCCGACGCGCGACGCGCTCGAGCGGGCGGGGATCGAGCTGAGCCCCCACCCCGACCTCGACGCGCTCGCGCGCGCAATGGCCGAGGAGCCCTCCCCCCCGCGAGTCGTGCTCGCGCGGCTTTCGAACCGCGACTGCGGCGATCTCCTGCAGGCCGCGCACACGAGCGTTCATGACGCGCTCGAGCTCACGCGGGGCTGGGTCGCCAGCGAGGCTCTGGCGGATGCTCGTCTGGTGATCCTCACCCACCGGGCGATTGCGGTGGCCGCGGGAGAGGAGCTCGCCGGGCTCGCAGACAGCGGGGCCGTGGGGCTTGTGCGCTCTGCCCAGTCGGAGAACCCGGGCGCGTTTCTGCTGGTGGACCTCGACGACCGGCCGTCTTCGCTGCAAGCGCTGGTTCCCCTCGTGGGGCTCGCCCTGGAGAGCGACGAGGCGCAGATAGCGATACGCGAGGGGGTTGGCTATGCGCCACGCCTGCGAAGAGTCGACGTGGGCGCGCTGCCCGCGCTCGACACGGCGCAGCAGGAGCCCGCCCTGGCCGAGCGCGAGCCCACCGCGGCAGTCGAGGAGACTCCTCCCGCGAGGCTCGATTCGGGCGGGACGGTGCTCGTCACGGGCGGCACGGGCGCGCTCGGTGGCCTGCTCGCAAGACATCTGGTCGTGGAGCACGGGGTGCGCGAGCTGCTGCTCGTCAGCCGTCGCGGCCCTCAGGCACCGGGCGCCGCGGAGCTGCAAGCCGAGCTGAGCGCCCTCGGCGCCGGGGTGAGGATCGCGGCGTGCGACGTCTCAGACCGCACTCAGCTGCAGACGCTGCTGGAGTCGCTGCCCGGCGATCGTCCGCTCGCGGCTGTGATCCACACGGCCGGGGTGCTCGACGACGGAACGCTTGACACGCTCTCGCAAGAGCAGGTCGAGCGCGTCCTTGCCCCGAAGGTCGATGCAGCGCTTCACCTGCACGAGCTCACCGAGCGTATGGACCTCCGGGCGTTCGTCCTCTTCTCCTCCGCCGCAGGCATATTCGGCGCCGCCGGGCAGGCCAACTACGCGGCCGCCAACGCCTTCCTGGACGCGCTTGCCGCCCATCGCCGCGGAAGGGGGCTCGCGGGAGCTTCGATGGCATGGGGGTGGTGGGCGCAGGCCAGCGAGATGGCCGGTCGCATGAGCGGTGCCGACGTGGCGAGGATGCACCGCTCCGGCGTGCGCGCGCTGGCGAGCGCAAGTGGCCTGGAGCTCTTCGACGCGGCGTTGCGCTGTGCGAATTCGCTGACGATCCCGGTGAGGCTCGACCTCGCCGAGCTTCGCCTCAGGGCGCGCACGCAGGCGCCGCCGGCACTGCTTCGCGACCTGCTCCCCGCTCCGCGCGCGCGCCAGGCCGCCGGCGCAGGCGGCTCGCTAGCGCGAAGGCTCGCCGGGCTCGGAGAGCGAGAGCGTCGGGTTGCGGTTCTCGAGCTCGTCTGTGCCCATGTCGCAGCTGTGTTGGGGCATCCACCGGGACGGGCGATCGATCCTCGCCGGGCGTTCAAGGAGCTCGGCTTCGACTCGTTGCTGGCGGTGGAGCTGCGAAATCGCGTCGGTGTCTCAACCGGCTTGCGACTGCCCGCGACCGTGGTCTTCGACTACCCCACGGTGGAGGAGCTCGCCGAGTACGTGAGTGGGCACAGCTCGCAGGCGCGGACCGCCACCCCGGTGCGCGGCGGCGCCGTCGCCTCTGTCGAGGAGCCGCTTGCGATCGTCGGCATCGGTTGCCGCTATCCGGGTGGCGTGGGCTCTCCGCAACAGCTGTGGGATCTGCTGGCCAGCGGCGGCGACGCGGTGTCGGG
>DATHPT010000235.1:0-2921 GCA_035483615.1 Solirubrobacteraceae bacterium
CAGCGTGCGTTTCGGGCGGATTCCGGCGGAGTCCACCAGCACCAGCCGGCTCGCTCGGGCCGGTTCGGTGCTGGCCATCCGGATCGCGATCCGTCCGCCGTTGGAGTGACCCACGATCATGGGCGCCACGATCTCGAGCGCATCCATGAAGGCGGCCAGGAACGCCTGGTAGTCCTCGACCCCCCAGGGTTGGGGCGGCGGCTCGCTCTCGCCGAAGCCGGGGAGATCGAGGGCGTACACGGTGGCAACGGGCGCGAGACCGACGACAATCGAATAGACCGTCTCGATCGAGGCGCCCCAGCCGTGCAGCACGAGCACGGGCGGCCCAGAGCCGCGCACCAGGTAGCGGGTGCGCAGGCCGAGAACGGTGGTGAGCTGGGTGGTGAGACCGGACGAGGACATGCAGGAGGGCGCCGGACGGATCGGGAGAGCCCGCAGGGCGTCACCTAACGGTATTGGCTAATGGTGTCGCCCAGCGGCCGCGCATTGCTGCTCTTCGCGAACGACATCCGATCCTGCTATTCTTCATAAACTTGATCGAGAATCTGGAGATTGGCTTGTGAAGACCGACATACATCAACACCTCTGGACCGAGCCGCTGGTGGAGGCGCTGCTGCGACGGCGCGAGCTGCCATTCGTCCGCAACGAGCAGGGCCTCACGGTGCTGTTTCTCGCAGGAGAACGCCCCTATGTGATTGATCTCGACAGCGAAGCGCCGGCGCGCCGGGCCGCGCTGGTCGAGCGCGACGGCCTGGACCGGGCGCTGGTGTGCCTGTCCAGCCCCCTGGGAATCGAGCAGCTGCCGCGGGAGCGGGCCACGGAGCTGATCGACGCCTACCTCGAGGGAGCCCTCGCACTGGGCAGCCCGTTCGAGGTGTGGGGAGCCCTGGCGCTCGACGGCCTGGACCCCGACAACGTCGACAGCGCGCTCGACCGTGGGTGCGTCGGCATATCGCTGCCCGCCGGAGCGCTCGCGAGCATCGACATGCTCGCCCGGGTGGGCCCCGCGCTGGCACGCATCCAGAGCCGCGGCGCACCGCTGTTCGTGCACCCCGGACCGGGAAGCCGGCTGCCGGCGCACGAAGCGTCGCTGATCGACCCCCTGTGGTGGCCGGCGCTGACACGGTATGTCGCCGAGATGCAGGCTGCATGGCTTGTGTTCGTGACCGCGGCCCGCCGCCTGTTCCCCCAGTTGCGGGTGATCTTCGCGATGCTCGCAGGACTCGCTCCGCTGCACCTCGAGCGGCTGCGCTCGCGCGGCGGGCCGGCCCCATTGGAGAGCGACCCGCTCGTGTTCTACGACACCTCCTCCTATGGCGCCCGGGCGGTGGGGATGCTGGAGCAGGTGGTGGGAGGCGACCAGTTGCTCTATGGCTCGGACCGCCCGGTGGTGGATCCCTACGGTCACGGCGCCCTGGAGACGCTTGCTTGGGAGTCGTTCGTGGGCAACGCCGAGCGCGTCCTCTTCCGGCGGCCCGATCGCGCCTCTGAGCAAAAAAGCGCCAGGGCGGCCCGCCTGGCTGTGCTCGAGAGGGCTGTGTGATGGCGGTCGGTGTCTCCCATATCCCCCGCCCCCATCGACGCAACCTGTGCGGCGAGGAGCTGGAGACGTTCGTCAACGAGCTCGCGAGCCGGCCGGAGCTGTGGATCGAGCTCGTCCAGCACGACCGCGAACAGCGCATCTATGAGGAGCTGTTCAGCGACGACTACCTGACGGCCTGGCTGATCTGCTGGATGGAGGACCACGACACCGGCTTCCACGACCATGACATCTCCTGCGGGGCGGTGTCGGTGGTGAGCGGCTGCGTACGCGAGCAGCGGCTGACGCTCGAGGGCCCACCCGAGGACCGGCTGGTGAGGGCCGGAGAGAGCTTCAACTTCTCGGCGGTGGACATTCATCGTGTGCGCCACGCCGGTGACTCCCCGGCGGTGACGCTGCACGTCTACTCCCCGCCGCTGCTCAGCATGGGCGCATATGTGGTCGACGAGCACGGCCGCCTGGAGCGCCAGACGGTCCCCTCCAGCGAGGAGCTGCGCCCGGCGCGTGACTCACCGGAGGTTCCCACCCTGTAGCTTTATGGGTGCACATGCGCAAACTGCTCACAGTCTCGGTGCTCAGCTGTCTGATGTTGATCGCGCTGAGCCTTCCAGTGACGGCGTCGGCGGCGCCGGCGGTGGCGGTCAAGGCGAAGATCGTGCCGATCCCGATCGACCCGAGCTCGCCCCACAGCCCCACATACCCGGGCACGGGCAACATCCTCGGAGCCGGGGCTGCGCTGGAAGCGACGCTCACCATCAGCGGCACCGAATACGGTGGCTTCCCCTCGCCGATCACGCGGGTGGTGGTTGAGTTGCCGGCTGGGACCAAGCTTCATCAGTCTGGGTTCGCGACCTGCCCGACCCCGATCCTGGAAAGCCATGAAGTGGCGCACTGCCCGAAGAAGTCGTTCGCCGGGCCGGTCGGGGAAGTGCTCGGAGTGGTCAGCTTCGGCAGCACACGGGTGCAGGAGAAAGCGACCATCCAGGCATTCTTCGCCCCGGGCAACAAGCTGGCGTTCTACACCGAAGGCACCTCGCCGGCGTCGCTTGAAATCCTCACGATCGGCAGCTTCTCCACAGCCCCTCCGCCGTTCGGCCCGATGTTCACCGTGCCAGTCCCGCTGGTCCTGACGGTGCCGGAAGCTCCCTACGCTTCGGTGCTCTCGATCAAAGGCAAGATCGGCGCCGCCTACAAGCAGGGCAAAAAGCTGATCTCCTACGGCACGGTGCCAAAGACCTGCCCCAAGGGCGGCTTCACCGGCCGAGTCGAACTGACCTTCCTGAGCGGGGAAACGGTGACTGTCGATCCCACCGTGCCCTGCCCGAAGCGCTAGCGGACCAGAGCCCGACACAGCCGTCCGGGCAAGTCAACGCGCCATTGC
>DATHPT010000236.1:0-11706 GCA_035483615.1 Solirubrobacteraceae bacterium
ACGCCGTCGCCATCCTCGGGCTTGGGGCCGCCCACGGCGATGATCTCGAGCCCGTCGGAGCCCGCCTCAAAAGAGCGCACGACCTCGGGGGCCACACGTATGACGTCCCACTGACCCAGCTCAAGAACCTCGTCGTCGAGAAGCACCCGGCCAGACCCGGCGACGACCACATATGCCTCCTCCTGCTCGCGGTGGCTGTGAGCCATCGGGCTGCGCAGGTTTGGCGCATAGCGGAAGTGGCTGATTCCAAGGTCACGCGAGTCCAGATGTTTGCGGCCGAACCTACCCTCGATCCCGGGCGCACGATCCCCCACGGAGTCTTCGACTTCCAGCAGGTTCACGGTAGAGAAACGGGACATGAGGTCTCCTTTGTAGGGATTTGACTCCTTGCACCAGCACCATAGCCATGCTGCGGCGCAGAGCAGCGCACTAGATTGAGAGGAGCATGGCCACCTGGGATGATGTGCGCCGGCTCGCACTGGCGCTGCCGCAGACCGATGAGCGCCTTTCGCGTGGGATGCGTCAGTGGCGGGTGAAGGACAAGCTGTTCGTCTGGGAGCGTCCGTTGCGCCCCAAGGAAATCGCAGTCCTCGGAGAGGATGCCCCCGACGGGCCGATCGTGGGCGCGCGGGTGGAGCACCTTGTGGCCAAGGAGGCATTGCTTGCGAACGATCCCGAAGTCTTCTTCACAACGCCACACTTCGAGGGCTACGCAGCTGTCCTCGCACGCCTTGACCGGATCGCGATCGGTGACCTGGAGGAGCTGGTCACCGAGGCCTGGCTTGCACGCGCGCCGGTGATGTTGCGCAAGGCCTATCTCAGCTAGTCGCCGGCAGAAGACCTGGATCCCAATCGGCTGGTCGCAGCAGGAGAGCCTGGATCCCGAGCGTCCAGTCCCAGCAGGAGAGCCTGTATTCAACGTCCGCTCGCGGCGAGAACATCCAGTGGATGACGCTGCCCTTCGCCATCGACTGGCCGACGGTCGCCTCGCTGGCTACCGCGAGCGGCACGCTGGTGCTCGCGGTGGCGACGTTCTCCTCGGTGCGCTTCGGACAGCGCTCGACGCGCATCGCGGAGCGCTCGACGGCGCTTGCTGAGCGGGCGCTGTTGCTCGGCCTGCGACCGGTGCTGGCTCCCTCGCGTGTAAACGACCCACCCGAGACGGTCCGCTTCGGCGAGGGACGGACAGTGACCGTCGATGGCGGCATGGCCGCGGTCGAGCACGAGGGCGAGAGCTACTACTTCGTGATCCCGCTGCGCAACGTCGGCAACGGCCTTGCCGTCCTTCAAGCATGGCGCTTGACGGCGTATCGCCCCACGGTAGATACCGGCCACGCCGAGCCGGCGGAGCACCGCCCCCAGTCACGTGACCTGTACGTGCCTGCCGGCGACGTTGGCTTCTGGCAAGGGGCGATACGCGAGCCCGACGATCCCTTCCGCGAGAGCCTGCACGAGGCGTATCTGGCTGGTGAAGCGCTGACCATCGATCTGCTCTACGGAGACCATGAGGGCGGCCAGCTCACGATCAGCCGCTTTGTCCTGACGCGCGAGGAGAGCGATCGCTGGCGGCCCGGAGTCGTTCGCCACTGGCCGCTGGAAGGCACCGACCCGCGCCAGCGCTAGCGGGGCGTGGCTACGGTTGTTGAGCCACCTGCAGCACGGCTGCTCCTACACCTATGCAATCTTCTGTGTGGACGTTGTTGAACGTGAGCGTCTGCTGCCCCGAGGGCAGGATGGGCGTGACATCGAAGGCTTCGTTGTCCCAGAGATTCCCGATCGGGAAACTCGGGCCTTCCTGTAGCGCGCTCCCCTCAAATGGGTTAACGGCAACCTGTTCGCCGGCTCCCATAAATGTGAAGATCTTACCGCCGTTGTTTTGCCCGTCAGGGCCGGCCAGGGTCAGCGATGCCGGTCCCCCCACACTGTGGATCGAGTTGAAGGATCTCGTGATCGATTCACCCGTGGTGATGTCCGTGTTGGTGTTATAGGAAAAGTCACTCAGCACCTGGTTGTCGGCGCCGCCACCGTTGTAGAAGACGATGATCGACGCACCGTCGGTATAGGGCAGGACACCGTAGGGGTTTTCATCGACGCGAACTTCCCCATTGGGAGGGTTGGTGATTTCGAAAGTGCCGTTCCCGGAGACGTAGGGCGTTATGTCGGCGGCATAACCGACGGTCGCCGTGTCGCCCCAACATAGTGTTCCCGATGCGTTGGATGTGATGTTGGCCGTGATCGGATGCCCATCAAGTGTGATCGCATTGGACGGCTGTTCGCCGTCATAGAGGATCCCCCAAACGAGGACCGCTTGCGTAACTGTCGCTCCCGGCGGGATGCCGCCAATCGTGATCAGACCGCGGTTGCGACTCCGCAAGCCGATACCCCCCGAGGCCGCTCCGCAGGGATTGCAGTTGCCGGTCGTTCCAACGGACACGTTGTCGACCGCCGGCCCGGCCTGTCCGGCGTTGGAGGCTGTCGCGAGCGCGCTATTAGTCAGATTGGTCGGATTGGAGGGCGCATGCCAGCGTACCTTGGCCGTGCCTGTCTGACCCGCCGCCAGATCTCCCAGCTGGATATTGAGCGTACCTCCGGTGACCGGGGCGGTCGGACTTCCGCCCGGAGAGCTCGAGTCGAACGAGCCTTCACCCGGCAAGCTGTCGATGACGTCAACGCTGTTGGCAGTGGTGCCTCCGGTATTGGTTACGTTGACCGTATATTCGAATTCCTGACCTGGAAAGGCTCCAGGTGGACCCGTCTGAGTGATCTGCAGCTTTGGTGGAGAGGACTGTGGGCAACGATAGATCGGCTTTTCCGCTTCAAAGGGCGTATAGGAGCCGTGCAGAGACCAGAAATCGATCCCGATACCGGCGGAAGCGCCAAGATCAACCTCGCATCCCTCTGTCGAAGACTTGGCTGCCACAGAGAACGATCCATCGACGTGAGCGTTGACGTCGTTGATCCCGAGTCCCGCCTGTACTTCCGGCCCGATCGTCAGCTTTACCCCGTTGTTCGTAACCGATCCGGATGCACTCAGTTTGCTCGTTTTCAGGATCGGCGTAGCGTCCACGCCGTGGAGGTTCGCGCCAGCGGTGACGGTCGCACCCGCGGCGGCATGTACATGTGCGGGTCCTGCAAGCGCCAGCGTGACGTTGAGATTGACGCTCCCCTCGACCGGCACAGGAACGTCACCAATCGGGATGAAGGCCTCCCCCTTTGGACCGTCGACCGTGAGGCCACAGTGCGCGCCTGAGGGTATTGTCGCGTCGAAACCGATGTTTCCGGCGAGGGTCACGCTCAGTTCACCGTAGACAAGTCCAAGGAAGCCACGGTGAACATTCGCGGTGAGCGTAGGGTGAAGTGTTCCAAACGGCGCGAGCGACCAACCGGTCGGGGACGCACCGCATGACGCCTCGAGCCTATTGCGAATGAGCGGAACGCTGTATGACAGATCGACATTGCTCAGAAAGTCAGCCGTCCTGGCCGATTTGGCCGGCGGCGGCCCGAAATTGAACGGGACCGTCGTGTGAACGTCGATTGCTGGGAACGCGTCTGACAAAAGAGCAGGCTTAAGAGAGAGCAACACGCCGCGATGGGTCCGACGCACGCCGATCACCCGATCGAACAGGCCCGCCGGCAACCTTCTGGTAGGGGCCTGCGCCAAGATCGACCCCCTTCTGAGACCGGCACTCGCGTGAAACGACAGCAGGATTGCGCCTGGGTCGGTCGCCGAGCCCACAATCGCCAACGGCGTGGCGTGCAGCACGACTACCCTGGCACTACGAATCGTGCCATACATAACGCGAATCACACTGGTGTGGCCATGAACCACTCGCACACGCAAACGAGATTGCGATGGGAACGCCTTACTGCCTGCCGGAATGGTGCGATAAGCGTGTGTCAACCGGACCGGCCTGACCTGCACTCGATAGAGTCCTGCTGGCACAGTCGAGAGCCGCCGAGATCCACGCAGGTGTTCAGTCAAGCCACGCGGGCCCCGAATGTAAACATTCGCGGGCGCCCCAGGAGGCAGACCAGAGACGGTGACACGCAAGCGCGCGGAGTTAGCGCTCGCGGACGCCGGGATGGCGGCCGATAGTGACAGGACAAGTAGCACAGCCAAGCCCCAGCCAATCTGCGTATATTTTCCCTGGATCTCCAAAAGACCGGATCGTCTCGACAATCGGATTTCGGAGTTCTATCAGATGCTGCGCCCACTGGCTTTGTTCGCGCCGTGTCTAGCCTGTGACTGGCGCTAGGCAAGAGTCTGTATCCGTGCAGAATGTTGGTACACGATCGGCCGCGCCCAACCAGCCGGCGTCCATCCGAGTGGACCAAGGAAGGAAGCTCGATGATCGAGCGAATCTACGAAATGCCGACCGGGACGATCGGCTTCAAGCCAACGGCAAGCTCACTCGCCGCGATTACCGCGAGGTCCTGGAGCCGGCCCTGCGCAAGGCAGCAGAGGCTGGAAGGATCCGCATGCTCTTCGAGCTCGACACCTTCGAGGGACTTGAGCACCGAGCCTGGTTCGACGACATCAAAACCGGGGTCGCTGCCTAGCGGGACCCGTGGGGTTCACCGAGTCCCACTGCGTCCACAGTCACAAGAATCCTAACTGCGTGTCAGGCGTGCTCAGGATTGGCAAGGGCCGTGGCCATCATCTGCACCCAGGTGTCGACCAGCATCAGGTCGTCGACCTGGGCCGGGATCCCGAGTACGTCGCGTAGGAGGCGAGAGGAGAGCAGCGACCCGAGTCCGAAGGCGGCTATCGTCCTCGCTTCCTCGGCGGGTATGGTGCGCTCGGCGCGTTCACTGATCCACGTGGCAAAGCCCGTGAACATGGAGCTCACGAGCTGTTCGACGGCGGTGCTCAGCAGCTGCGGGCGGTTGCGCACGTCGGAGGCGAGGATGCGCAGCAGCTCGGACTCGCTGTCGAGCTCGGTGAGGACGTAGCGAGCCGTCAGCGTCAGTTCAGCTTTGAGGTCTCCCAACGATCCGAGTACGTGCCGGATCTCACGGAGCGCGGCGAGCCTTGAGAGCTGACGCTCGATGCCGCCAGCAAGGACCGCTTCCTTGCTCGCGAAGTGGTGGTAGAGCCCGCCCGCTCCAGGTGTAAGTCCGGCGGCTGCCTCGATCTTGGCGATGCTGGTGGCGGCATAGCCGTGCTCGCTGAACAGGCGCATCGCTTCGTCGAGGATGCGCTCACGGGTCGGGGTCGTGCTTGACATGAATTGGCCAGGACTAAGGATACACTTAGCTGAAGCCAGTATCGAGAGGGAGATGTGTTTGGTGTCCTTTGCCGGGTCTCGCCAAGATGCGGATGACACGCCAGCGGAGAGTGATGGCATCAGCCATGGGCGGTTGCGGCGTACCGCACCGCTGGCGGCCCTCAGCGCTCGCACCGCGGGGGAGGCGGTGGTGGTTGGGCTGCGGAGCAAGCTGACCGGCTCGGACAGCACGGAGTTCCACATCCGCACGGCCGAGCGCTACGCCGAGCTGCTCGGTCGCTCCAAGGGCGCGCTGATGAAGGCCGGGCAGATCCTCTCATTCGTCTCTGCCACGCCCGCGGTGCCCAGCGAGTTCCAGTCGATCTACCAGACGGCGCTGGCGCGACTGTGCGATGACACGCCGCCAATGGCGCCAGAGCTCGCGCGGGTGGTGCTCGAGCGCGAGCTCGGGCAGCGGACCGAGAGCGCATTTGCACAGTTCGACTGGGAACCCCTCGCGGCGGCCTCGATCGGTCAGGTCCACGCCGCCCGGCTGCACGATGGCCGGGCCGTCGCCGTGAAGATCCAGTACCCAGGAGCGGCGGACACGATCGAAGCCGACCTGAAGAACAGCGAGTTGCTGGCCACGTTCCTCGGATTGATGTTCGGTCTGTCTTCGAGGAAAGCGAGCTTTGATCTTCGCGGCGCAGCACAGGAGATCGGCGTTCGCATCACCGAGGAGCTTGACTACAGGCTCGAGGCCGCCAATCAAGCCGAGTTCGCCGATATCTACCGCGGACACCCGTTCATCCACGTCCCAGAGGTGATCGGCGAGCTGTGCACCGGTCGCGTGCTGACCCAGGAGCTCGTGCAGGGCAAGTCCTGGAGTGAGGCCATCACCTGCGAGCGGGAGCTGCGCAACAGCTGGGCGGAGGCGATCTATCGCTTCGTGTATGGCACCAATCTGCGCTTCTGCATGTTCAACGCCGATCCGCACCCCGGTAACTACCTGTTTCACGGCGACGGCAGCGTGAGCTTCCTGGACTTCGGCTGTGTGAAGCGGCTCAAGCGCGAACAGCTCGACGCGATGATCGCGATCGGGCGCGCGTGCATGCGCGCCGACGTGCTGGGGACCTGGCGGGCGTGCGTGGAGGGCGGGTTCTGCAGATCCACAGACCCCGTGAGTCCAGAGGAAGTCTATGCGTTCTGGCGCAACTCCTGGGAGCTGTATTGGGCTAAGCAGCCGTTCACGGTCACACCGGAGTGCGCGGCCAGGTGGATTGGGCACAAGTACTCGCCGACCGGCCCCTCGGCCAACGCTTTTAGATACTTCACCGTGTCACCCGAGTACACGACCATGGGCCGGATCGAGCTGAGCTCGGCTTCTTTGATCGCCGAGCTGCGCGCTACCAACTACTGGGGATCGATGGCGGCCGAGTTCTTCGAGGGTGCGGCTCCGCTGACCGCTCTGGGCAAGCTCGATCACGCGTTCTTCGAGGATCGCCAAGCCACAGGCAACTATGCCTGATCAGTGAGTCGACAGACTTGCTCAATTTTCCCGGACGCAACTTGCCACACAAGGCCATTGCCAGCAACCCCACGAGCTCGAGCACCGGGGCGAACATCTTCACTACCCCCCGACCGGGGCGTGCGGGTTGGTGCCCCAGAAGAGCTGTGTCCCGAGCATTCCGATCAGCGTGACGAGGACCAGGTTCAGCACCATCGACTTCGCGGTGGCCGTGCCCACTCCGACGGGACCGCCGCTGGCGTTATAGCCGTAGTAACAGCCCACCAGCACGATTGCGGTGGCCATTGTCATTCCCTTGATCAGGCTGAACAGCAGGTCCGGTGGATTTTGGAACTCCCAGAAGGGCAATAGATAGCCGCCAGCGGACGTGTAGCCAATCTGCAGGACCACGGCGATATAGGAAGCCAGGTACGCGACGCCGATCCCGGTGATGTACATGAATGGGAGCACGATCCAGGAGGCCAGCAGTCGCGTTCCGCACAGAAATGTGATCGAGTCGAGCCCCATAACCTCCAGGGCATCGATCTCATCGCTGATCCGCATAGCCCCGAGCTCCGCCACGATCCCGGTGCCCACCTTCGCGGACATCATGTACCCGAACGCGTAGGGCACGGCCTCGCGCAGGTCGCACAGGGCAGTGAACACGCCCGCGTACGCCGGAGCGCCCTGGGACTCGAGGAAGTAGGCGCCCTCGATGCCGCACGTGCCCAGCCCGGTGACGAACACCAGCCCCCAGATGACGAGCGTCGAGCCGACGACCAGGATGCCCGCTTGGCGCAGCGCCTCGCCGAAGAAGCGCAGCACGCGCAGCCCCCACACGTTGCGCATGACGTTGCCGGTGAAGCGCGCGATCTCGCCAGCCGCGGCGACCCATTCACGCGGCAAGGCCAGCAGTTCACTCATCGCGCGCGCCTCAGGCGAGAGATGGCCGTGCTGGCCATCACTTGATCACCAGAATGTTCGGATGGGTGGCGAGCAGCATCTGTGTGAACACGTAGTTGAACGAGCCGACCCCCAGGAACGAGATCACGACCGCCTGGTTGACCGCCCGGCCCACGCCCTCGGCGCCCCCTGAGGCCGTCATGCCCTTGTAGCAGCAGACGATCGCGATGATCGCCCCGAACAGCGTGGTCTTCAGCACCGACCCCCACAGGTCGGTGGACGTGGCGTTGGCGAACAGCGTCGCCCAGAAGGGGCCGAGCGGCTGTCCGGTGACGGTCGCGGCAAGAATGCCGCCGAAGATGCCGAACAGCAGGGCGTACAGATCGAACAGGCCCGTGATCAGCATCAGCGCCAGAAACCGGGGCACGACCAGGTTCTTCACAGGGTCCACGCCCAGCACCTGCAGCGCGTCCAGCTCCTCGCGGATCTTGCGCGCGCCCAGATCAGCGGTGATGGCCGTGCCGGCAATTCCCGCGAGCACGATCGAGGTGATCAACGGACCGATTTCGCGGATCGCCGCAAGCACGAAGAACCCGCCCAGGCGATCGGTGGCGCCGAAGATGCGCAGGAAATTGGCCGCCTGCAAACCCGGAGCCCCGTAGTTGATCGCGAAGGTCGTGACCAGCAGCGGGAACCACACCATGCGCAGCACGAACAGAAACTGCGACACGAACTCCTCGCCGTAGGGGTGTGGCGGACGCATTGCAGAAGAAATCGTCTTGCCGGTCAGGATCATCATGTCCCCGACCTCCTCGAGCACGTTCCTGGTTGGCAGCAGCGCTCGCTGGAGCATCTGCAGCGCAGCACTGCTCTCCGTCGACCTTCCCGCCATGCTCGGGGCCTCCTCGTGCGCCATGCTCAGACAAGATCCTTCTGCCTAAGTATACACTTAGCTCACATAAGTAAGCCATGGGGGGATACTATCCGCCAAGTTGGACGCATTCGCAAGAATCGACCGCGAACCTCGACCAATGAGGGCAGGTCGCCTGGAAGCCCTCAATTTCGGTCCGATGCATCGAATAGTCTCATTACCCGGTGCGCAAAGTTGAGCCCAGCCACAGACGAAATAGTGCGCGACTCGACATAACGTGGGTCACGGCAGCCCGACCAGATGCAACTTTGGAGCGCCAAGCAGTCGAATATCTTTGTGCCCAGCGCGAGCGATGCTCAGTGCCACTGCCGCCGCGACTGACTTGGGCTCAACGGGGTCTCATCAGCCTCCTGCGTGGCTATCAGCGACGCTTGTCGGCTCGCCTGGCGCGGACTTGCATTTATGAGCCCAGCTGTTCGGACTACGCGGTTCTTGCTATCGCCTACAACGGGGCGCTCGTTGGCACCTACGACGCATTGCGTCGTTGGGTGAGGTGTCGCCCCAGCTCCAGAGGAGGTGTTGACTATCCAAGAGGATACGGTATATAACATCGAGAGTATCGGCCGAGTGTTCACGACCAAGACTCGTGAACAGCTAGAGAACCGCCTCAACCTGGAAGCGCAGGACGGCTGGTATTTTCACTCGGTGTTCAGTGTCACTGAGACCAGCTGCTTCGGCTTTCAGAAGATGAATACTTATTACATGGTGCTCACACGAGTTCAACCGCCCCACATGACATCAGACTCCTAGTGAAGAAGGCCTTCCTGACGCAGGGACACGGGTGCCAATCCCCGAGCTGCCCACGGACGAGGCTTCCGGGAGAGCATGAAGCCGATCCGCAAAGATGACTGTCCCCATATGGCTACGGTCGGGCGGACTGGACACAGGGGACAACGGGGATGTTTACACCAGAGCGCAACCATCCCGGACACGCGCGCATGACACAAGACTGGCACGAGCCAGCGTGGCCAGCGAACCGACGGGGTGAGACAGAGCAGTCCCTACGCAACGCCTCAGACAGGTACGCACTACCGCATCGCGCCAGCAAAGCAGGCGCTTCGATCTCCTTCCGCAGGCTTCTGCTTTGGACACACCCAGCGCTCCGCTGAGGCCAGCCGGACGCTCGCTTCACCCCGACCACTCCAATAGCTATCCGGCCTGCACAGGCGAGCGAGAGACCAATTCCAGGTTGATCGGCAGCGCGCCGAACCGTAGCTCGTTCGCGAGGTTCCGGGCCGAACTGATCGTGAATCCGCCGGAGATCTGCGAGCCGGTGGAAGCGTCGATCCCTTCCGGGTACCTCGTGAAGTCGATCGACGGCGCGGTGATGATCTGGTTGTCGAGCACGATCGCGAAGTGCTGCTGGGCGCCTTCCCTGCTCACGCCCGGGAGCTGCGCTTCCTGGCCACGGTGGGCAACTTCCTTGGTGACCTGCTCGAAAGCTGTCTTGCCGTGCGTCGTGAAGTCGAACGTCACGTCCGGTTTGCCGCCTTCTTCAAAGGCTGGTTGCGGATTAGTCAAGTTGGACCCGGTGAGAGCTGGGTCGTCGTTCAGTACGTACCAGCTGTTCGGCGATGCGCTGATGACCTTTCCAGGCGCATTTTGAAGGGGTCTGGCCTGGACGAGCACGGTCCCCGGGTTCACGTGCATGGCAGTGACGACAGCATCAGCCGGAGGCGTGTAGCCGGCTTCGTAGAAGCTGTGCTCGCTTTCTTCGGGACCTCTCAGAATCTTTTCGTGCTTCGTGTCGAGCAAGTACCAAACCCCGTAGCGGCACCCATTGATTTGCGCCGGCGTGCAGCCCGGATCGAGCGTCGTGTCATTGGAGCGGATGATCGGTCCTCGTTTCGCGGCGCGCAGAACTGCCTGATACTCGGTCAGCCCGGACTGAGCGGCGCCGGCGTTGGGTCCGCCCGTCACTGTGCCTTCGTTCGGCGCCGGCTTGCCCGTGGGGCCGATCACGTTCGGCTCCCAATCGTAGAAATCTAGCTGTGCCGTCTTACCGACCTGTTCTCCCTCAGGAGCGAGGTTACCCGCATCCGGCAGGGCCACCTTGATCTCACTAGCGCCGGAGCGTTGGATTTCAGACGGTATGCCCAGCGCAGCGACACGCTTGCGCATGATCGCTATCGCCGCATTGATGCTTGTAGTCGACACAGACTCGACGCCTGCGTGTGTGCGATAGACCAGGATGACGCGGTTCCCCGTCAGTATCGGCGTGGTAGCCGCAGTGGTGGGCGCCGTCAAACTGGACGAGCCGCAGCCTCCTATTGCAACAGATAGCAGCATGGCGCCAAGCAGTGCTCGATAGAACGGCAACCGGGGGGCGCTCCCCGTATCGCTTGGATCCCTGCACCGCCCTCGCATTTCGCGAACCATAGCCTCACTTCTCAACGCAAGGCTGTTCAAGCCTATCTCTGACTAATCGAGCCCGAGCGCTGCTCGACGAGTTCCCTCACTTCTGGGACCTGAAGACCGATCCCACCGAGCGCCGCAAGCTCCTGCTCTCACTGTTGAGCAAATCTGGGGCGCAGAACGGGCAGCTCATCGCCGTACAACCACACGACGACTTCCTGGCTTACTTCCAAACCGCACAGCAACTCCTTCAACACCAACCGGCACAGGGTGCTGACGAAAGCGGGAGCGACGGGACTCGAACCCGCGACCTCTGCCGTGACAGGGCAGCGCTCTAACCAACTGAGCTACGCCCCCGCGCTGGCGCACGGGATCCTTCTACGTGCGTAGCGCAGAGTATCGCAGGGCGGCCGCAGCCGCCCTGCCCCCTGACCAAGCTGGCCAGCCAGCCAAACGACGGAGCCGTCCTCTAGGCTTAGGGGGTGCCGATCCTCGAGCCGCCTCCGCTGCGCCATGAAAACCCGTTTAGGATCCTTGTCCAGGATCTGGCTGACGAAAGGGCCGCTACCGTTCCCTATCCGCCGGGGGACACGGGGTTCTCGCTGGCGCGGACCAGGCGCTTCATCGAGGAGCCGCTTCCGCTGCTGCTCGACGCATATGGACGGTATGGACCGATCTTCACGCTGCGGATCCTCCACAGCAACGTGGTGTTCATGCTGGGCCCTGCCGCCAACCACTACGTCACCGTGTCGCACGCCTCCAATTTCCTGTGGCGGGAATCCCACTTCCGGGATCTCATAGGC
>DATHPT010000237.1:0-13679 GCA_035483615.1 Solirubrobacteraceae bacterium
GAGCTGCTGGCCGAGCACGGTCTGGAATATGGCCCCGTCTTTCGAGGGCTCGGGGACGTGTGGCGCCTGGACGGCGAGCTCTTTGCCGAGGTGACCCTCCCGGAGTCCGAGCACGATCGGGCGCGACTGTTCGGGATGCACCCTGCGCTGCTCGACGCCGCTCTGCACTGCGGGGGTCTCAGGGACGCAGGCCTCGAGCGGCCCTCTGGCACGGTGCCCCTGCCGTTCTGCTGGCGTGACGTTCGCCTGCGGAGGGCGGGCAGCGAGGCTTTGCGCGCGTCGCTCGCATTCGACCGCGAGGGGGCGATCTCGCTGATCGCGACCGACGGCGATGGCGTGCAGGTCGCGACCGTCGGGGCGCTGCTCACGAGGCCGATCTCGGCAGAGCGCCTGCACGGAGCGAGCAAGTCGGCCCGCAGGTCGCTGCTGGCCGTCGACTGGACTGCGATTGCGGCTCCCACCGGGCCGACCGACGGACGCTGGTCTGTGCTCGGAGACGGCGCCGATCTGGCCGTCTCGCTGGCGGAGACGGGGGCCGGCGTGGATTTGCAGGCCGACCTCGCCTCGCTCTCGCGGTCGTTGGCGGACGGGGCTGAGGCCCCGGACGTGGTGGTGTGGGAGCCCTCGCAGCGATCCGGCGAGCAGGAATTGGCGCAAGCCGTGCGCAGCGGCGCTCATGAGGCACTGGAGGTCCTGCGGGCCTGGCTGTCCGAGCCGGCGCTCGCCGATGCGCGCCTTGTCGTCCTGACCAGAGGCGCGGTGGCGACGCGGCCGGGTGAGCAGGTCCCGGGTTTGATGGACAGCGCGATTTGGGGCCTGGTGCGCTCGGCTCAGGCGGAGAGCCCCGGACGTCTGCTGCTTGTGGACGTCGACGGCGAGCAGTCCTCGCCGCGATCGCTCGCAGCTGCCGTGGCCCTGTCGATCGCCGGCGGCGAGTCTCAGCTCGCCATCCGCGACGGTGCCTTGCACGTTCCCCGTCTCACCCGCGCCGCTCTGGAGGGCAAAGAGGACGCGTCGGCCGCGGGGACTGCCTGCGGGACCGTGCTCATAACGGGCGGCACCGGGCGGCTCGGCGGCCTGTTGGCCAGGCGCATGATCGTGGGGCAGGGAGTGCGCGATCTGATTCTCACGAGCCGCCGTGGTCCGCAGGCACCCGGTGCGATCGAGCTGCAGGCCGAGCTGACGGAGCTCGGGGCTCGGGTACGGGTCGTCGAATGCGACGCGGCGGACCGCCGGCAGCTGCAGGAGCTGATCGACTCGATTCCCGCAGAGCGCGCCTTGACCGGGGTGGTCCACGCCGCGGGTGTCCTCGAGGACGGGCTGCTCGACTCGATCTCGCCACAGCGGCTGGATCGGGTGCTGTCCCCGAAGGTGGACGGGGCGGTGCACCTGCACGAGCTCACACGGAGCATGGATTTGAGCACGTTCGTGCTGTTCTCCTCGGCCGCCGGCGTATTCGGGACCCCCGGGCAGGCCAACTACGCGGCGGCGAACGCCTTCCTGGACGGGCTGGCCGCCCATCGGCGGGCGCAGGGGATGCCGGCCGTCTCGCTGGCCTGGGGCTGGTGGGAGCAGTCCAGCGAGATGACGGGTGGCATGAGCGAGCGCGACAGGGCAAGGATCAGGCGCTCAGGGGTCCAGCCGCTGTCCTCCGAGGAAGCTCTCGACCTCTACGAGGCCTCCGTCGGCTCGAGCGATGCGCTCGCGCTGCCCGTGCGGCTGGACATGCCGGCCCTGAGGGCCCAGGCGAGATCGGGATCGCTGCCGGCGCTCCTGCGAGGCCTGGTCCCATCGCCTGCCGCCCGCGCAGCATCCCTCACCGGCGGCTCGCTCATGCGACGGCTCGCGAGCCTCGAGGAGCCGGACCGCAGGGTGACGGTGCTCGAGCTCGTCGGCGCACAGGTGGCATCCGTGCTCGGCCACGCCCCCGGCAGCGCGATCGATTCCGATCGCGCCTTCAAGGAGCTCGGCTTCGATTCGCTGCTGGCGGTCGAGTTGCGCAACCGCCTCAGCGAAGCCCTCGATCGGCAGCTTCCGACGACGCTGGTGTTCGACTACCCGACCGTCGAGGAGCTGGCCGGGCATCTGCTCGGGCTCCTGGCAGGGGACACCCCACAGCTCAGGCCGGCTCGGAGGGCGCTCAGCGCGCCGGCAGACGAGCCGATCGCGATCGTCGGGATGAGCTGTCGCTATCCGGGAGGCGTGCGCTCGCCACAGCAGCTGTGGGACCTCATCTCCGGCGGCGGCGATGCGATATCCGGGTTCCCGACGGATCGAGGTTGGGAGACGGGGCTCTCCGGCTCGGAGGATCTTGGCGGCGAGACGGGGCAGGCGCTCGAGGGGGGCTTTCTCTACGAGGCGCCCGATTTCGATGCGGGCTTCTTCGCGATCGGCCCGCGCGAGGCGCTGGCGATGGACCCCCAGCAGAGACTGCTTCTGGAAGTGTGCTGGGAGGCGTTCGAGAGCGCACGTCTGAACCCGCTGTCGTTGAAGGGCAGTGCCACCGGGGTGTTCGCGGGGATCAGCTCCCAGGACTACGGCCCCGGCTTTGCCGGGATGTCGGGCGGGATGGAGGGCTACGGCATGACCGGCGGCGCCGGCAGCGTGCTCTCGGGGCGTGTCGCCTACGCCTTTGGCCTGGAGGGCCCGGCCGTGACGGTCGACACGGCCTGCTCCTCTTCGCTGGTGGCGATCCACCTGGCCTGCCAGTCGCTGCGAGCGGGGGAGTGCTCGTTGGCGCTGGCGGGCGGGGTCACGGTGCTCGGCACGCCTGGGGTGCTTGTCGAATTCAGCCGGCAGAGGGGCCTGGCATCCGACGGGCGCTGCAAGTCGTTTGCCGAGCAGGCCGACGGCGTGGGTCTCGCCGAGGGCGTCGGCATGGTCGCGCTCGAACCGCTTGCCCAGGCGCAGCGTTTGGGTCATCGGGTGCTCGGTGTGGTGCGCTCCAGCGCCGTCAACCAGGACGGAGCCAGCAACGGTCTGACGGCGCCCAACGGTCCCTCTCAACAGCGGGTGATCCTGCAGGCGCTTGCCAACGCAGGCCTCGCCCCGCAGGACGTTCAGGCTGTCGAGGGGCACGGGACGGGCACCACGCTCGGCGACCCGATCGAGGCGCAGGCGCTGCTCGCGACGTACGGGCAGGGACGCGCACAGCCGTTGTGGCTCGGGTCGGTGAAGTCCAACATCGGCCACACCCAGGCCGCCGCCGGCGTGGCGGGCGTCATCAAGATGGTGATGGCGCTGCAAGCGGGCACGCTGCCGGGCAGCCTGTACGCCGAGGATCCGTCGAGCAGGATCGACTGGTCCGCCGGCTCGGTCTCGCTGCTGGCCGAGGCGAGGCCATGGACGCGCGAGGACGGTCCCCGTCGCGCGGGCGTCTCCTCGTTCGGGATCAGTGGCACCAACGCGCACGCGATCCTGGAGGAGGCGCCGCCGCCGCTCGAGCAGGCCGCTCGGCCTGGCGCGCCTGTCACCGGCGATGAGCTGGTCGAGGAACTGGACGATGAGCTGACCGAGGAGCCGCGTGTGTCGGCGCATGCGCCGTTTGCCTGGACTGTCTCGGCGAAGGGCGAGCCGGCGCTGCGCGAGCAGGCGGAGCGGTTGCGGGCGCACGTTGAGGCGAGTGCCGATCTGGCGCCGGGCGATGTGGCGATGTCGCTGGCCGGGCGCGCTGCCCTGGAGGATCGGGCGGTTGTGATCGGGGCCAGCACCGAGGAGCTGCTGAGTGGCCTGGGCGAGGTCGCTCGCGGCGGGCACGCGGCCACCGTCATATCTGGGCGCGCGGCCTCAAGGCAGAGCGAGGGTCTGGCGTTCCTGTTCTCCGGTCAGGGCTCCCAGCGCCCCGGCATGGGGCGCGAGCTGTCGGCGAGGCTTCCGGTCTTCAGGGACAGCCTGCACGAGCTGTGCGGGCATCTCGACCACCTGCTCGGCCGTTCGCTGCTGGAGATCGTGTTCGCCCGACCGGGCAGCGCCGAGGCGCAGCTGCTGGATGAGACCGCATTCACCCAGGCGGCCCTGTTCGCCCTCGAGGTGGCTCTGTTCAGGCAGACCCAGGAGCTGGGTCTGCACCCGGACTTCCTGATAGGCCATTCGATCGGCGAGCTCGCGGCGGCGCACGTGGCCGGCGTGCTCACCGTCGAGGACGCCTGTGCGCTGGTGGCTGCACGCGGCCGTCTGATGGGGGAGCTGCCACGCGGTGGCGCGATGGTGGCGGTCGAGGCCTCCGAGCGCGAGGCGTCCAGCTCGATCGAGGGCTTTGAGGACCGGGTGTCGCTGGCGGCGGTCAATGGGCCGGCGTCGGTGGTGCTCTCGGGCGACGAGGCGCTTGTGTCCGAGCTGGCGGCCGGATGGGAGCGGCAGGGTCGCAAGATCAGACGCTTGCGAGTGAGCCACGCCTTCCACTCGCCGCGGATGGACGGGATGCTCGCGGATCTTGCAGAGGCAGCCGGGCGCCTCTCGTTCCGCGAGCCCGCGATTCCGATCGTCTCGAACCTGACCGGCGAGCCGGTCGCGGCTGAGCGCATCTGCTCGGCGGAGTATTGGGTTGACCACGTGCGCCGAACGGTGCGGTTCGCAGACGGAGTGCGCTGGCTGCAGGCGCAGGGAGTCAGAGGCTTCCTGGAGGTGGGTCCCGACGGCGTGCTCAGCGCGATGTGTCGCGAGTGCCTGCTCGACACAGATCCGGAGATCGCAATCGCTCCCCTGCTTCGAAGCGGGCGTCCTGAGATCGAGTCGCTGCATGCGGGGCTGGCGGAGATGTGGGTGAGCGGGGTCGGCGTCGACTGGGCGCGAACCGTCGACAGAGACGCGCGCTGCGTGGATCTGCCCACCTACGCGTTCCAGCGCGAGCGCTACTGGCTGCAGGGCTCGGCCGGTCGGGGCGGCGCCGCTTCGATCGGCCACTCCACCCGCCACCCGCTGCTCGACGCCGCCGTGTCTCTTGCCCAGGACGATGGTCTGCTGTTCACGGGATCCCTCTCGCCCCAGACCCATCCGTGGCTCGCAGATCACGAGGTCGGCGATTCGGTGCTGCTGGCGGGCACGGCGTTGGTCGAGCTGGCGCTTCACGCCGGGACGCTGCTGGGATGCGAGGAGTTGCGCGATCTCACGCTCGAATCCCCGCTGGCGCTGCCCGAGGAGGGCGTGGAGCTGCAAATCGCGGTTGCGGCTCCAGACGGGGATGGAGAGCGCGGCCTGAGCGTCTACTCACGCCCACGGCAGGCCGGTGTCGCGCAGCTCGCCGATGGCGAGCCCTGGCGCAAGCATGCGACCGGCGTGCTCGCACAGATCGACACCGCGGGGAGCAAGGAGGACGCGGTGAACGCCACTGTGACCGGTGCGGCTGCGAGAGCCGATTCGGTTGCGGTGAGCAAGCGAGACGAGGTGCGCTACGCGCAGACGCTGCTCGGCGGAGTCTGGCCTCCCCCCGGGGCCGAGGCGATCGACGTCGAGGGCTTCTACGAGGAGCTGGCGGCCCAGGGGCTGCGCTACGGACCGAGCTTCCGCGGGGTGCAGGCCGTTTGGCGCCGCGGGGAGGAGCTGTTCGCAGAGGTGGCCCTGCCAATTGCTGACGGCGCAGAGCCCGAGGGCTTCATCGTCCATCCGGCGCTGCTGGACGCGGCTCTGCACAGCATGGCGGCAAGCGCGCAGAGCGCCGGCGCCGGGGCTGCCGGACAGGCACGGCGGCCGGTCTCGCTCCCGTTCGCCTGGAGCGGGGTGCGGTTGGGCGCAGGGGGAGCATCGAGCCTGCGAGTGCGCCTTGCCCCGGCGGGAAGCGACTCGCTGTCGCTGGTCGGGCTCGACGAACAGGGCGAGCTTGCCGTCTCGGTGCGCTCGCTCACGCTGCGGGCGCTTTCCCCGCAACAGCTGGCGGCGCTGGACGAGCGTGGAGGGGACGGCGACTCGATGCTCTGCCTGGAGTGGGTGGAGCTGCCGCTTGCGCAGGAGCCCGCCGGCGCTTCGCTGCTGGTGCTCGGCGAGCCACCTGCCGACCTGTCGGACCGCCTGGAGGTGTCGAGCATCGAGCTGGATCCGGGCTCCGGGCCTGCCGGTGTGCACCGCGTCGTGAACCTGGTTCTGGAGCGGCTGCAGGCATGGCTCGAGGACGAGCATGCCCCGCAGGACAGGCTTGCGGTCCTGAGCAGCGGCGCGGTCGCGGTCGAGCGTCAGGAGGCCGTCCGCGATCTGGCCGGCGCCGCCGTGTGGGGCCTGGTGCGCTCCGCTCAGGCTGAGAACCCTGGGCGGTTCACGCTGCTCGACCTCGACGGGGAACAGCAGTCCTGGAGCGTGCTCGAGCGTGCGCTTGCGATCGATGAGCCCCAGCTGGCGATCCGGCGCGGAGCCGCGCGCGCTCCCCGGCTGACGTCGATCGAGGCGAGCGGCGCGCTCGAGCCGCCGAGCGATCGCTCGCAATGGCGCCTGGACCTGGCCGAGCCGGGCACGCTCGAGAGCTTTGCGCTGGTGCCCACAGACGCGGATCTGCCCCTGCAGGCGGGCCAGGTGCGCGTCGCGGTGCGGGCCGCCGGCCTGAACTTCCGCGACGTGCTGATGGCGCTCGACATGTACCCAGGGGCTACGGCGATCGGGGGCGAGGGCGCCGGGGTTGTGCTCGAGGTCGGTCCTGGCGTCGAGGATCTTGCTCCGGGGGATCGCGTGATGGGTCTGTTGCAGGGCGCATTTGCGACGACCGCGGTGGCCGACAGGCGCCTGCTGGCGCCGGTGCCCGATGGATGGTCGTTCGCACGAGCCGCTTCGGTGCCGATCGCGTTCTGCACCGCCTATTACGGGCTGGTCGATCTCGGTCGCCTGCGCAAGGGCGAGCGCGTTCTGATTCACGCCGCCGCGGGGGGTGTGGGCATGGCGGCGCTGCAGCTCGCCCGGCAGATCGGCGCGGAGGTGTTCGCGACCGCCGCGCCTGCCAAGCGTCATGTGCTCGAGGCTCATGGGCTCGACGATGCGCACGTGGCGTCCTCGCGGACTGTCGATTTCAAGGATCGCTTCTTGGAGGCGAGCGGCGGGGAGGGCGTGGACGTCGTGCTCGACTGCCTCGCCCAGGAGATGGTGGACGCCTCGCTCGAGCTGATGGCCGCGGGCGGGCGCTTCCTGGAGATGGGCAAGACCGACGTGCGCGACGCCGGTGAGCTGGCGGGCAGCTATCCGAGCCTCAGCTACCGCGCATTCGATCTGCTGGAGGCCGGCCCCGAGCGCATCCAGGAGATCCTGCTCGATCTGCTGGAGCTGTTCGAGCGCGGCGATCTGCAGTCCTCACCGGTCACGAGCTGGAGCATGCAGCGGGCGCCGCAGGCGTTCCGGTTCATGAGCCAGGCACGGCACATCGGCAAGAACGTGTTGCAGGCGCAGCGCCCGATCGACCCGCAGGGCACGGCGCTCCTGACGGGCGCCACTGGGCAGCTCGGAGCTGCGATCGCCAGGCGTCTGGTGGTCGAGCACGGGGTCGGACGGCTGCTGCTGGTGAGCCGCAGCGGGGAGCAGGCGCCGGGTGCGCGGGAGCTGCAGGCGCAGCTGACCGAGCTCGGCGCACAGGTACGGATCGTGGCCTGCGACGTGAGCGATCGGCGCATGTTGCAGGAGCTGCTGGCGAGCATCCCCGCCGAGCGTCCGCTCGACATCGTGGTGCACGCCGCCGGAGCGATCGACGACGGGGTGCTCGGGTCTCTGACGCGCGAGCGGGTCGATCGCGTGCTGGCGGCGAAGGTGGACGGTGCCTGGCACCTGCACGAGCTGACCCAGGGTCTCGAGCTCTCGACGTTTGCGCTGTTCTCCTCGATCGCCGGGACGCTGGGCGCCGCGGGTCAGGCGAGCTATGCGGCCGCCAACGCCTTCCTTGACGGGCTCGCGGAGCGGCGCCGCTCCGAAGGGCTCGCCGCCACGTCGATCGCCTGGGGGCTGTGGGAGCAGGAGGGCGGGATGACCGCCCAGCTGGAGCAGGTCGACCGGGCCCGGCTGGCCCGGGCGGGCATCGCGCCGCTGCCGGCCGAGCAGGGTCTCGCCCTGTTCGACAGGGCGCTTGTCACGGGCGACGCTGCGGTGCTCGCGGCAAAGCTCGACCTCCAAGCGCTGCGGGCGCTGGCGGAAGCCGGCGAGCTCCCTCCGCTGCTGAGCGGGCTGGTGCGCGCTCGTGCGCGCCGCCAGGCCACTCCCAAGCAGGGCGGCTCGGCGCGGCTCGGCCTGGCCGCGATGGAGCGAGGCGAGCGCGAGCAGGCCGTGATCGAGCTGGTGCGCTCCCAGGCGGCGAGCGTGCTCGGGCACGTAAGCGCCGAGCGGGTGCAGATGCGCCAGACCTTCAAGGAGCTCGGGTTCGACTCGCTGGCTGCGGTGGAGCTGCGCAACCGCCTCGGACGGGCGACGGGTATGCGCTTGTCGAGCACGCTGATCTTCGACTACCCGACGCCGACCGAGCTGGTGGGGCACATCCTCAAAGAGCTGACCGGCGCTCAGGCGAGAGTCGCGCCGGCGCGCTCGGCCGTCAGCGTCGAGGAGCCGATCGCGATCGTCGGCATGAGCTGTCGCTATCCGGGCGGTGTGAGCACGCCGGAGGAGCTGTGGGGCCTGGTGCTGGCGGGAGAGGACGCGATCTGCGACTTCCCGGTCGACCGCGGTTGGGACCTGGAGAGCCTGCTCTCCGCCGATCCCCAGCGGCCGGGGACCAGCTGGGCGCGTCAGGGAGGCTTCATGTCGGACGCGGCCGAGTTCGACGCCGAGTTCTTCGGGATCGGCCCGCGCGAGGCGCTGGCGATGGATCCCCAGCAGCGGCTGCTGCTTGAGAGTTGCTGGGAGGCGATCGAACGGGCGGGCATCGACCCGCACTCGCTGCGCGGCGCCGAGGCCGGAGTGTTCGCCGGGATCTCGGCCTCGGGCTACGGCGCGGGGACGGCCCCGTCCGCGGGGGTGGAGGGCTATCGCCTCACCGGCAACGTCACGAGCGCCGCCTCGGGGAGGGTGGCCTACGCGCTGGGGCTCGAGGGCCCGGCGGTGTCAGTCGACACCGCCTGCTCCTCCTCGCTGGTCGCGCTGCATCTCGCCTGCCAGGCATTGCGCTCAGGCGAGTGCTCGCTGGCGCTCGCGGGGGGCGTGATGGTGATGGCCTCGCCCGAGCTGTTCGTGGAGTTCAGCCGGCAGGGCGGGCTGTCGCGCGACGGCCGCTGCAAGGCGTTCTCCGCGGACGCGGATGGCACCGGCTGGAGCGAGGGCGCCGGCGTGCTGCTGCTCGAGCGCGTCTCGGACGCGCGGCGCCTCGGCCATCCGATCGCCGCGGTGGTGCGGGGCAGCGCGGTCAACCAGGACGGCGCCAGCAACGGGCTGACCGCGCCGAACGGCCCCTCCCAGCAGCGGGTGATTCGCCAGGCGCTCGCGAATGCCGGCCTGCAGGCGGAGCAGGTGGATGCGGTGGAGGCGCACGGGACCGGCACCGCGCTCGGCGACCCGATCGAGGCGCAGGCACTGCTCGCGACCTACGGCCAGGACCGTCCCGCGGATCGCCCGCTGTGGCTCGGCTCGATCAAGTCGAACATCGGTCACGCCGCGACGGCGGCCGGGGTCGCCGGCGTGATCAAGATGGCGATGGCTCTGCGCCACCAGACGCTGCCCCGCACGCTGCACGCCGGCAGGCCCTCCGAGGAGATCGACTGGTCCAGCGACGCGATCCGGCTGCTGAGCGAGACGACGCCCTGGTCCGCCGACGGTCGGGCTCGTCGCGCGGGCATCTCCTCGTTCGGGATCAGCGGCACCAACGCGCACGTGATCCTCGAAGAGGCACCGCCGCTCGAGCCGGCGCCGGCGGACGAGCCCTCTCGGCTCGTGCCGTTGCCGTGGGTGATCTCCGCCAGGGACGAGCTGGGATTGCGCGCTCAGGCGCAGGCGCTGCTCGGGCACCTCGACCGGCACCCCGAGCACGGGCTGCCCGACATCGGCCTGTCACTGGCCAGGCGCCCCGCGTTCGAGCAGCGTGCGGTGCTGGTCTCCGGGGATCGCGCGCAGATGCTGGCCGGCGTCGAGGCTCTGGCCAGGGGCGAGGCTCATGCCTGCGCGACCCGCGCCAGGACGGGCGAGGGCGGCAGGGTCGCGTTCATGTTCACCGGTCAGGGCGCCCAGCGAGTTGGGATGGCGCGCGAGCTGCATGCGGCCTACCCGGTGTTCGGGGAGGCGCTGGAGGAGGTGTGCGGGCAGCTGGGCGGCGCGCTGGGGCACTCCGTGCTGGAGCTGACGCTCGCCGAGCCCGACAGCGCTTCTGCTGAGCCTGACAGCGCGCTCGGCGAGCTCGACAGCACGCTCGCCGAGCCCGACAAGGCGCCGGCCGAGCCCGACAGCGCCCCCGGGACGGGCGGCACAAGCAGCATCACAAAGGGATCGCTCGATCGCACCGGGCTTGCACAGCCGGCGCTGTTCGCCTTCGAGGTGGCCCTGTTCAGGCTGCTCGAGAGCTGGGGCGTCAAGCCCGACCTGCTGCTTGGTCACTCGATCGGCGAGCTGTCGGCGGCGCATGTGGCCGGCGTGCTCTCGCTCACCGACGCCTGCGCGCTGGTGGGCGCCCGGGGCCGTCTGATGGATGCGCTGCCCGCGGGTGGAGCGATGGTTGCGGTACAGGCATCCGAGCAGGAGGCGCTTGAGCAGCTGGCAGAGGCCTCTGGGAGGGTGGCGCTCGCGGCAGTCAACGGCCCGAGCTCGGTGGTGATCTCCGGCGAGGAGGCCGAGGTCATGCGCCTGGCCGAGTCCTGGGGGCAGCAGGGGCGCAAGACCAGGCGTCTGACGGTCAGCCATGCGTTTCACTCCCCTCACATGGACGCGATGCTCGAGCAGTTCGCCCAGGCGGCTCGGCTGGCGTCGTTCTCCGAGCCACGCATCCCGATCGTCTCGAACGTGACGGGCGAGCTTTCAGGAGACGAGCTCTGCGACCCGGATTACTGGGTGCGTCACGTCCGTGAGACGGTGCGCTTTGCCGAGGGGATCGACCGGCTCAGGGCCGCCGGCGCGAGTCACTTCATCGAGCTGGGCCCCGACGGCGTGCTCAGCGCGATGGCGCGCGAGTGCCTGCCCGCCGGCGAGGGACAGGTCTCGCCGCTGCAGCGCGCTGGACGGGCGCAGGTCCAGGGGCTGCTCGACGGTCTGGCCAACGCCTGGACCCACGGCGCAGCGGTCGGCTGGGATGCGATGCTCGGCGCGCTCGGCGCCCGACCCGTGGAGCTGCCGACCTACGCCTTCCAGCGGCGTCGCTACTGGCTGGAGGGTGGGCCGAGCGCCGGCGACCTGGCATCGCTCGGGCAGCGGCCGGCCGATCATCCCCTGCTGGGCGCCGCCGTCGGCCTGGCAGAGCGTGGCGGGCGGCTGTTCACGGGGCGTCTCTCGCGCCAGTCCCAACCGTGGCTGGCCGACCACGTTGTGATGGGGACGGTGCTGGCGCCCGCAGCCGCACTGGTGGAGCTGGCGCTGCACGCCGGCGCCGACGTCGGATGCCCGACCCTGCACGAGCTCGTGCTGGAGGCGCCGCTGCCCGTGCCCGAGCAGGGGGGTGTGCAGGTACAGGTGGCGGTCGGGGAGCCCGACGAGCTGGGACGGCGCTCGGTGAGCGTTCACTCGCGGCTCCCAGAGAGCTCCGCCGAGCAGGCCGAGTCGCCCGTGGAGGATCGCTGGACCCGTCATGCGGGCGGGCTCCTGAGCCCGGAGCCGGTGAGGAGCGCCGGGGAGTGGCCACTCGACCCGAGGGCCGGCGAAGCATCGCCTTCCACCGGCGACACATGGCCTCCGAGCGGCGAAGCATGGCCTCCGAGTGGCGCGCAGGCGCTGAGCGTGGAGGACCTGTACGAGCGCCTGTCAGAGCAGGGCCTGGAATACGGCGCGGCCTTCCGGTGCGTGCGAGCGGCGTGGCGTCGTGGGACGGAGCTGTTCGCGGAGGTCGCGCTCGCACTCGACCAGCGCCCGCAGGCCGGTTCCTTCAACCTGCATCCGGCGCTGCTCGACGCGGCGCTGCACGTGGCGGGCGCCGATCTTGGACAGGTCGGGCCCGACGCCGCGGAGGGAGTGTGGTTGCCGTTCTCCTGGCAGGGCGTCGAGCTGCGGGCGCACGGCGCGAGCGAGCTGCGGGTGCGCCTGTCGCCCGAGGGAGAGGGCTCGATGTCGCTGAGGATCGCCGACGAGCACGGCTCGCCGCTCGCCTCGATCGGGGCGTTGCTCTCGCGGCCGGTGCCGAGGCAGCAGCTGGCCACCACGAGCGTGCGTCCGCTGTTCGAGCTCGAGTGGGTCCCGGCGAGCAGCCCAGCCCCCTCCGAGGGTCACGCGGACGTGCAGTGCATCGTGGTCGGTGGCGATCCGCCCGCGGGAGAGGGCGTACCGAGCGATGTCCGCGGGCGCCTGAGCACGGCGCTGGACCTGTTGCAGAAATGGCCCCACGAGCACGAGCGCTCGGCGGCGAGGCTGGCGCTTGTGACACAGCGGGCGATCGTCGCGAGCCCGGCAGACACGGCACCGGATCTCGCGGGTGCGGCGGTGTGGGGGCTGGTGCGCAGCGCCCAGCTTGAGAGCCCCGGGCGCTTCCTGCTGGTCGACGTCGACGATGAGCAGCAGTCCTGGGAGGCGCTGCCCGCCGCGCTCGAGCTGGCGGTGGCGCTTGAGGAGCCCCAGCTCGCGATTCGCGGGGGAAGCGTGCTTGTGCCACGTCTGGCTCGCATCGAGCAGCGCACGCCCGTCATTGGGGATGGGGGGGCGTTCTTGGGAGGCCACGGGACCGTGCTGGTAACGGGCGGCACGGGAGGGTTGGGCGCTCTGCTGGCCAGGCGTCTGGTCGGCGAGCACGGGGTGGACCGCCTGCTGCTCGTGAGTCGGCGGGGCCCCGAGGCGCCAGGGGCCGGCGAGCTGCAAGCCGAGCTGTCGGCGCTCGGGGCCCACGTGAGCATCGCGGCATGCGACGTGGCCGACCGCAAGCAGCTCAAGGGCCTGCTCTCCACGATCGCCGTCGAGCATCCGCTGCGAGCGGTGGTTCACGCCGCTGGAGTGCTCGAGGACGGCGTGATCGAGTCGCTGTCGGCACAGCGGATCGACCGGGTGCTGGCTCCCAAGGCGGACGGCGCCTGGTATCTGCACGAGCTGACAGCCGGGCTCGGCCTCGACGCTTTCGTCCTGTTCTCCTCGGTCGCCGGGACGCTGGGGAGCCCTGGGCAGGGAAACTACGGAGCCGCGAACGCATTCCTGGACGCGCTGGCGTCCTACCGTCGTGCGTCCGGACTGCCGGCGCTGTCGCTGGCATGGGGCGCATGGGAGCAGGAGGCCGGCATGGCCTCAGAGCTGGGCGAGGTCGGACGAGCGCGCATCGCCAGGGGGGGCATGCGCGCGCTCTGCAACGAGGAGGGGCTTGAGCTGTTCGACCTCGCCCTGCCCGCCGATCGCGCGGTCGCGATCCCGATCCATCTCGACCGTCCCGCGCTGCGGGCACAAGCGGGGAGCGGGAGCCTGCACCCGTTGTTGCGTGGGCTCGTCACGGCGCCCGCGCGCCGGGCGGTGGGCGCGACGGGCGGCTCGCTCGCGCACCTGCTCGGCGACGCCGCCGGCGGGGAGCGCAGGCGCATCGCGACCGAGCTCGTGCGCGCCGAGGCCGCGAGCGTGCTCGGGCACGGCTCCGCCGACGCGATCGAGCCACAGCGCACCTTCAAGGAGCTCGGGTTCGACTCGCT
>DATHPT010000238.1:0-3999 GCA_035483615.1 Solirubrobacteraceae bacterium
CCACGATCACCGCCCTGGCCCCTACGAGCGCCTCCAGCACCTCGGGGGTGGGGCGCGCCACGCCGCCGCTCGCCGGCCCCAGAGACGCCTGTGAGGCGGTCGTGTGTGACTGTGGAGTCGAGTCGAAGGCGACCTCGCGCACCCTCCCCTCGGCGCGCTCGCGGATCATGAAGCGCTGGAAGTCCCGCCAGCCCTGCTCGGTGCGCACCCATGTGCGCAGCGGCTCGTCGCACATCGGCAGCACCCGCGCGCGCACGCCGATCGACTCGTTCAGGCTGGCAAGCGCCTCGGTGGGGCGCAGCCCTTCCTTCTCGAGCTCGCGACGGCGCAGGCACCAGGCGAGGTCGCGGTCGCCGAGGTTGAACCACACCTCCATGCCAAGCTCCCGCAGCGCATCCATCACCAAGAACGTGTCGCCCTCGATGCCCCAGCCGCGCTCGTCGATCCGATCCGCGAGCCAGAACGACACGAGGTCGGGGTCGGGGGAGACGTGGGCGCCGTAGATGTCGATGTCATCGCCGGTGTTGGCGACCACCACAAGCTCTCCAGCCCCTACCACGTCGAGCATTCCACGGGCGAGCTTCGCCCCACCGGTGCCCCCCGCCAGCAACACCACCCCGCCGCTCATCGTGGCTTCCCCCAACGGCAGGCAGATGGCCGAGCGGCACGCCGTCTCGGGGCGAGCCAGGCGACGGTCCGGTGTGAGGGCCCTATCCCCAACGGTCGTCCGGCAGGCCCGTGATCCGGATGCCCGCATGGGTCTTGTGGCGCGCGTTCACCGAGATCATCAGGGCGGTCAGCGACTCCGCGATGCGCGCCATCTCAAGGCGTCCGCAATCCACGCAGCGCAACCCCTCGATCCGCTCGATCAGCTGCGCCGCGTGGCGCTTGTCCTCGTGCGAGTCGCCGCACACGAGCACGTCCTGGCCAAGGTCGTGGCTCAGATCTGCCAGCAGGCCGGCGCTGACCGTGTGCAGGGCCGAGACCACTTTCACGCCGTCGGGCACAAGCTCCTGCGCTGCCTGGGCGGCCGAGCCCTGCCACACGCCAAGCATCCGCGTCGCCCGCCCGCTCACGGCCGCAGCCAGCGGCACGGTCGCGTCGATCAGCAACTGCCCCTCGCTCAACGACTCCTTCAGATTTTTCAGCGTCTCTGACTGGTTGCGAAACGGGACGCTCAGGATCACCGTCCCGACGCCCTCCACCGCCCGCGCGTTCTCCACGCCGCTGAACGAGCCCTGCGGCACCGCTTCGCCGGCGCGCTGCGCGGCTTCCTCGGCGCGAGCGGTATCACGCGAGCCGATCACCACCGGCACCCCGGCGCGTCCCAGACGCACCGCCAGACCGAACCCGAGCGCGCCCGAAGCTCCGACGATCGCTACCGGCTCGGCGGGTTCGGAGGCCACGGCGGCGGAGTATAGGAGGGACCCATTTTTGTGGGAGCAAGGGACCCTCCGGAAGCAGGCTCCCGTCGCTCCTCGCCCCGCTCGATTACGCTCCCCACATGAGATTCGAGGGCAAGACGGCGCTCATCACCGGCGGAGCCTCGGGGATCGGGGCCGCCACGGCCCGCCTCTTGGCGGCCGAAGGGGCGCGCGTGGCGATCGGTGACGTCAACGAGGAGGGCGCCCGCGAGATGGCCGGCGAGCTAGACGGCTTCGCCTGCAAGCTCGACGTCACCGACACCACCTCCGTGCGGGCCGCGGTCGCCGCGATCGAGCAGCAGCTCGCCCCGGTCGACGTGCTCGTCAACAACGCCGGCACCGACCTGTTCTCCTACTTCGTCAACACCGACGAGGGCATGTGGGACTTCGTGCTCGGCGTCAACCTGCGCGGAGTCCTGGCCGTCACCCACGCCGTGCTCCCCGGGATGCAGGAGCGGCGCTCCGGCTCGATCGTGAACGTCGCCAGCGAGGCGGGCCGCGTCGGCTCCCAGGGCTCCTCGATCTACTCCGCCGCCAAGGCCGGTGTGATCGGCTTCACCAAGGCCATCGCCCGCGAGTCCGCGCGCTACCGCGTGCGCTCCAACGCGGTCGCCCCCGGCCCGATCGAGACACCGCTCCTGAACGCCGCCCCCGAACTGCTCGGCGAGCTCGGTGAGCGGCTGAAGCAGGGCATGGTCAACCAGACCGTCTTGCATCGCTCCGGCGAGCCCGAGGAGGTCGCCGCCGCGATCGCCTTCCTCGCCTCCGAGGACGCCTCGTATGTGACGGGCCAGACGCTGAATGTCAGCGGCGGCCTGTCGATGTGGTGATGGCGGGGGCCCGCTCTCTCCACGAGAACGCCCCCCCGACCCCCCGGAGGGGGGTCCCCTCCCAAAAAGACCATGGCTGAGCTTCCCACCTCCGTCGAGGTCCGGGAGGTAGGCCCGCGCGACGGCTTTCAGAACGAGCCGGAGATCATTTCCACCGAGCGCAAGGTCGAGCTGATCGACATGCTCGCCCGCACCGGGCTGCGGCGCCTGGAGGTGACGAGCTTCGTGCGCGCCGAGGTGATCCCCCAGCTCGCCGACGCCTCAGAGGTGATCGAGCGGATCGACGTGCCCGAGGCGGTCGCGGTCAGCGTGCTCATCCCCAACGAGCGCGGGCTCGACGCCGCGCTCGAGCACCGCGCCCGGATCGACGAGATCAATGTGTTCCTGTCGGCCTCAGAGACCCACAACCGCAAGAACGTCAATCGCTCGATCGCCGAGTCCCTTCACGGTCTCGAGGCCGTGCTCGGCCGCGCCCGCGAGGCCGGCCTGCGCTGTGAGGCGGTCATCTCGACCTCCTTCGGCTGTCCCTACGAGGGCCACGTGCCACCCGAGCGAGTGCTCGAGATCGCGTCGCAACTGCGCAGCTTCGGCGCCCAGGAGATCGGCTTCGGCGACACCACCGGGATGGCCAATCCCGTGCAGGTGGGCGAACTGTTCCGGCGCTGGGCCCAAGAGCTTGGCGACGTGCAGCTCACCGCCCACTTCCACAACACCCGCGGTCAAGGGCTCGCGAACGTGCTCGCCGCCCTCCAGGCCGGCGTCACCAGCTTCGAGTCGAGCTTCGGCGAGCTCGGCGGCTGTCCCGTGCCGGCCGGCGCCACCGGCAACATCGCAAGCGAGGATCTGGTCTCGATGCTGCACGAGATGGGCATCTCAACCGGCATCGACCTTGTTGCCCTGCTTGCCTGTGCCCGGCGCGTGCAGGAGGTCCTGGGCCGGGCGCTCGGCAGCCACACACTCGTGGCCGGCCCATTGGACTGGCGCGAGACCGAGCGCTGACCGCGTCCCGCCGTGCCCGGTTCAGACCGTCGACTCGGTTCAGACCGTCTCGGCCTGGCGGGCCTGCTCGCGGATCGTGGCCACGCAGAACTCCTGCACCGACACCTCCATCTCCAGGGTCTGCGCGATCGCCGGACGGGCCGAAGCGTCGATCACCCGCTTGGCTCGACCCACCGCCACATGCGAGTTCGCCAGCAGTTCGTCCACGAGCGCCTGCGTGGCCTGCTCGAGCTCATCCGGCGCCACCACACGGTTGACGAGCCCGATCCGCTCGGCCTCCGCGGCATCGATCGTGCGCGCAGTCATGATCAGCTCCTTCGCCCGCCCGAGACCCACCACAGCCGGCAGACGGGTGGAGCCGCCCACGTCGGGAATGATCCCGAACTTCACCTCTGGCAACCCGAACTGGGCGTCGCTGGAGGCGATCCGCAGGTCGCAGCCGAGCGCCACCTCCAGCGCCCCGCCCACGCAGGTGCGATGGATCTGACAGACCACCGGCTTCGGCATCGCTTCGCACAGGTTCGGGCAGTCAAGGAAAGTGTTTCGAAACGGCCTCAGCAGGCCCGCCTCGTTGGCGGAAGCCGCCAGCTCCTGAAGATCCACTCCGGCTGAGAACACAGGACCCTCGCCTCGCAGCACCACGCACTGCACCAGCTCGTCGTCGGTCGCGGCTCGCAGGGCCTGCCCGAGCGCTCGCAGCAGCTCCTGGCTCATCGCGTTGCGCTTCTCCGGGCGGTTCAGCACGA
>DATHPT010000239.1:0-12541 GCA_035483615.1 Solirubrobacteraceae bacterium
GCCCAGGAGCGCACGGTCGAGGCGTACTCGGCCGAGAGCGGCTGGCGCGAGGCGATCAGGGACGGTCTGGCTGCCCTGCTGTACTTCTTCGACGACCAGCCGCTACTGGCGCAGCTGTGCGTGGTGCACGCGGCTGGTGGCGGGCCGCGCGTGCTCGAGCACCGCTCCCGCGTCATGGCTCAGCTCTGTGAGGTGGTCGACCGCGGACGTCTGGAGGCTCCCGAGAAGCGCATCCCCGGCCCGGTCGTGGCAGAGGGGGTCGTGGGCGCTGTTCTCGCAGTGCTCTATACGCGACTGCTGGCCCGCGGGGCAGACGAGGAGACGGCTGACGCCGAGTCGACCCGGCAGCTGATCGATCTGCACGGGGAGCTCATGAGCCTGATCGTGCTTCCCTACCTGGGTGCGGGCGCCGCTGGCCGAGAGCTGCGCAAGACGCCGCCGCCGCCGTCCTCGCGGTCGGCGAGCGTAGAGCCGCTTCCACCGGCCCGGCCGATGCTCGACGAACCGGGCGCCCGTCTGACCTACCGCACAGTGCGAGTGCTCCGGTCGATCGCAGAGCTCCCGGCAGGCAGCAACCGCGAGGTGGCCGAACGCGCCGGCATCGTCGACCAGGGACAGATCTCGAAGATCCTCTCGCGGCTGGAGTACCAGGGTCTCGTGGTCAACCGCGGCGGCAGCAACCCGGCGCGCGGCACCCCCAACTCGTGGTGGCTCACCGAGCGCGGCGAAGCGCTGGAGCAGGATCTGCGCGAGCAGCCTCCCGAGCAGCCTTCCGAGCGGGCATCGGGGAAGCGCGACTCCTAGCGTCAAACCAGGAAGCGCGACTCCTAGCCTCAACCCGGGAAGCGCGACTCCTAGCGTCAAACCAGGAAGCGCGACTCCTAGCCTCAACCCGGGAGGGAACCGGCTCGCACCGATCCGGCCGGCGACCTCAGGCGTTCACGGCACGCGGATGACGATCGACCGCGATGTGCCCGCGGACGGTGTGACCGTCAGTCGGTACACGCCGGCCATCAGGTGGGCCGAGCCGCGCAGCCGGCGGCGGTTGAGGCCCTTGGAAGCGTTGAATTTGAGTGAGGTGGAAAGCGCACGCCAGCGTGTGTGCCCGCCCGAGCGGATCTGCATCGCGAGCGTGACCCGCACTGGTGTCGCTCTGCTGGAGGTGAACGAGAGCGCGAGCCGAGCGATGGTGAGCTCGGCACGACGCAGCGCGGAGCGCGCGCTGGCTGTGAGCCTCAGAGCGGATATCCGAGCACGCGGGCGAATGGTGGACCCCGAGAGGATCTTCGGCGAAGGCGCCCCGCTCGAGGAGCCATTGCCGAGGCCGGCCCCCGTCCCTGCCGAGCCCGAGGAGGAGCCACCGGAGAGCTGTGTGCCCGAGCCTTCCTGGCCGCTGGAGCCGCCTTTCCCCGATTCAGCTTCTTCAGAAGCCTTTTCTTCAAGAGGGCCGCCCTGCGGTTCGCCTTCTTCGCCGCCCTTGCCTTCTTCGCCACCTTTGTTCGAGCCTTCCCCAATCCGGAAGGCGCCGATCCCGTTCGGTGTGCCGACTCCCGTGGGCCCGTCGTAGCCGGTGGTGGCGTTGCAGATCCAAGCGCCCTGGCCACAGTCCAGCGGAGAGCTGAGCGACCCTTTGCAGGTGGTGTAGCGGTCGTCGCACTCTCCATCGCCTCCAGTGGTCACGTCGTGCAACAGGGGCGAGCCGAGGTGTGAATAGATCGTGCGGGCCGGGTAGGCCACTCCGTGGGCCCCGCCGGCGAGCGCGATCATCGAGGCGACGATCGGCGAGGCCACGCTCGTGCCGCCGATCGCCGCCCAGTGCAGCACCATGAGCCCTTCTTCGGTTGGGTAGGGCGTCGAGTCATAGACGTTCACGCCCGTCGTGGGGTCGGCGTCGGCGGAGACGTCGGCGTTGGCGCGACGTTCTTCGCAACCGACCTGCGCCCAGTCGCTGACCTGGCGCTGCCAGCTCGGCGCGCGCAGCGAGCTGCTGCAGCCCGAGCCGCCGGCCCCTTCGGAGTTCCACGCCGACTCGCTTTCCCACACGCCGCCGGCGCCAAGATCCAGACGAGTGCCGCCCACGCTGATCACGTGGGGCGAGGAGGCTGGGTAGTCGGCGCCGTCGAAATAGGGTGGGCTGGGTTCACCGAGAAGATCCCAGTTCAGGTACCCGTCATCGCCCGCGGCCGCGGTGATCGCGATGCCCGGATGGTTGAAAGCCTGGTCGTCGCTCGGGCCTTCCTGGCCGCCCCAGGAGTTGGATATCTCCGTCGCGTGGAGCGCCACGGCCCGGTCCTCGGCGGTCTCGAGCCCAGGAGAGCCCGGTTCGGAGTATTCGGGGCTGCTCGCCTCCACCAGCAGGATGTGACAGTTGCGGCACACCGCATGGGCGACCTCGATGTCGGTGGCGGTCTCGAGCGCCCATCCCTCCGCTTCTTCTGCCTCGGCCCGCTGGCGACCGGTGCCGAGCGCAAACGCTTCGAGTTCGGCTTTGGTTTTCGGGAAGGGCAGAGCGGAGGGCGCTTCGCCACCGCTTTCGCCTACCTTCTGAAAGCAACCGTCGGCGGTCGTGCAGGGCGGCAGCCCGAATTCGGTCGAGTACACGTTCAGATCCGCTTCGGCATTGAGATCGTTGTACGCGTCGACGAGCGCAATCGTCTGCGGTTCGGAGGCCGGCGCTTCAGGCTGTTCGCCGGGAAAGTACGCGCTGCGGATTTCTTCCGGGCTCAGGCAGCTCGCCGCATAGGCGATGGCGCATTCAGAGGCTTTCGCGAGGCCCGTGTGAGGACTGCTCACGCTCCCCTGGAGGTGGACCCGCGCTCGTGCCGCCGCGGTCCTGGGTTCCAGCCCGAGCACCAGACAGCTCGCCGCTCCCGGAGCTGGCGCCGAGCACGCACGACGCACCACGTAGTCGGACTGGGGCAGGGGCGCCGGCCTTGCCGCCAGGGCGCTCTGTGAGCCGAGCGCCGCCAGCAGGCAGGCCACGACCGTGCTTGAGCATGCTCGCCACACACCCCCATGTTGGCAGCCACAGCCGTCTTTCTCCAACACCGGGCGCTCGGGTGCCGGGCGGCGAGGGCGAAGCGCTGTGTTCGGTTCGAGCGAAGGGCTGCGTTCGGCTCAGGTGCTCAAGTGCTCAGGTGCGCTCACGCGAACAGTCGCGATCCCACCCAGTCGGCCGGTCCGCGGGAGCCAGGAGGCGCAAAGAAGTAGCCACCACCCACCGGGGAGATGTAGTCGACCATCGGCTCTTCCGCCAGCCGCTGCTGGATCGTCGCGAACTGCCGCTTCACATCCTGGTTGAAGGCCACGAACACGAGTCCCTGGTCGAGATCGCCGGCCGGGTCCATGCCGCGGTCGTAGTTGTAGCCACGACGCACGATCCGCTGGTCGGCGGTTGGCGGCGTGCGTGGGTTGGCCAGCCTGATGTGGGCGTTCAGGGGTATCCGCTTGCCCTTGGGGTCGAGCTCGTAGCGCGGATCCTCGAACTCGTCGGCGCCGCCGAGCGGCGCGCCCGTCACGCGGTCACGGCCGATCATGTTCTGCTGCTCGAACATTCCCACTCGATCCCAGAACTCCACATGCATCCGGATCGTGCGCACCACCTGGTAGGTTCCGCCCGCCGTCCACGCCGGCTCTCCCGGTCCGCGCTGCACCCAGATCAGCGAGTTCATCAAGCGCGCGTCGCCGGTGTCGGGATTGGCGGTTCCGTCACGGAAGGCGAACAGGTTGCGCGGGTTGCTGCTCGCGCTGGGTCCGCGCCGAGCGCTCTGGAATCCGTCGATGCTCCAGCGCGGCGTCAGGCGTCCGGCCACCGTCCGCATCAGCTCGCGCACTGTGTGCACCACCGTGTCGCGGTGCTCGGCGCAGACCTGTAGCAGCACGTCGCCGTGGGTGCGCTGGGGGTCGAGCTCGTCGTTTGGGAAGTTGGGCATCGGCTGAAGCCGCGCCGGTCTGCGAGTGCCCAGGCCGTAGCGATCGTCGAACAGCGAGGCTCCGAGGGCGATCGTCACCGTCAGCCCATCCGGCATGTCGAGCGGGCCGAGGATCCCGGAGTCCGGGGGAGGATCGTCGAGCTCCTGCGCGCCGACGGCTTCCCCCTGAGTCAGCCCACGTGCCCGCGCTGAGAGCGTCTGCAAGGTCTCCGCGAGCAACTGCCGGTTGGGTGCGATCGAGTCGAGCGCCACGAACGTCGCCTGCGCCTGTGGCCGTGAGAGGACGCCGGCCTGGTGAGGGCCGTCGAACGGCACCCTCCTCAGCAGTTCGGCCTGCAGCGCCGCCTGGGAGGGATCCTCGGGGCCGGCTGCGCTCGCCCCGGAGCGAAGCTCCGCCTCTCCGAGCGCGCCGGCGAGCGCCCCGACCCCGCCGGCCCCGACCACTGCCATCGAGCGCTTCATGAACTGACGGCGGTCTAGCGCAGTCATGGCGTGCCCGCCGCCGCCCGGCCCGGCAGCTTGGGTATCGGGCTCGGAGCTTCTGTCTCGAGCGTCCCCGGAAGCAGCTCGAGCGCCCCAAGCGCCCCGGCGAGCGTCCCGTCGATCAGCTCGCGCTCACGCATCGTCAGCTGTGCGAGCGTCGGCCAGCCGCGGTGATCGCGGCGAATCCGCTCGATCGCGGCGCTCAGCAGCAGCAGCTCGCTGCGTACCACCGCTTCGGTGTTGTCGCGCCCCTGCAGCAGCGGCTCCAGTGTGTGGAAGACCTCCTGCGTCGCCGCCAGGCCAGCCGCGGTTCCCAGGACGCCCTCGCCGCTCCACGGCACGCTCACCCCGCTGAGCAGGTCGCGCTGTGCGTCCTCAAGGATCTCGTGCGCGCGCGTGGCGTATTCAAGCGGGGATATCTGCACACTCGGCAGGACTCGACGCAGGTGGGCCAGGTCACGGGTGAGCCTCACCGCGAAGGGCTCGAGCGATCGTGCCCGTGCACCGGTCCACAGGCCCATCTCGATCCGATGCAGCCCTGTGAAGCGAGGGTCGCCGCTGCCACGCGGCAGGCCGCCGGGGACGCCGTCGATCGCTTCGTTGAGCGTGCCAAACAGCCCATAGACGGCTCCCAGGTGCAGGTAGGCGCTCCATGTCGCTCGCCAGGCCGACTGCGCTCCCGTGCGCGATCCGCGTGCAAGCGCTTGCGCCAGCCGATTCGCGTCTCGCTGCGCGACGGTGGTCCAGCGCTCCGCGTAGACCTTGTAGCTGGCGACCGGCTTGACGAACGCCCGAGCGGGCAGCGGCGAGAGGTCGGACACCATTTCTCCACGGGTGTTCACGCCCTGGTCCTCCAGGTCCGCGATCTGCGTTCCATAGACGCTGGCCGGAATGCTGGACCCGTACACCTTGCTCACGCGCACGCCGAGCGGGTTGGGTGCGACCGCGCGAGAGGCCAGTGTGAGGACACCGGCGTGCCCGGAGGAGCGATGTGTCGCTCCACCCGGGCTGAGGGCTGCGCCAACAAGCAGCAGAACCGCAGCCGGGAAAGCCAGCATCGCTGCGCGGCGCGCGAGGCGTGAACGTGCGACCCGTTCGATCACGGCAGTCACCGTAGAGCGCTGCCGCCTGCGAGCTTGTTACCAAAACGTGGTGGTCTCGTTTTCACTTTGTGAAGTAAGCATCCCGGCGGAGTTACACAATCGCAACGGTTCCGTGACGGGTTGTTGACACTCACGGTTTTGCAGGGCTCCACGATGGGCTCGCGCTCCATTCACGGGTGGCCGGGGCGCGCTGGGAGATCGCCGCCCATCAGTCCGAAAGGAGAAGCTGCGTTGCGCACTGGCAAAAAGCTCATGGCAGGCGGTGTGGGGATCGTGGTCGCGGGGGCTGCCGCGCTTGGCATCTCGATGTCAAGCGCCTCCCCTACGCCGACCACCGCGGAATCGACCACGCCCATCAAGCACGTTGTGGTGATCTTCGATGAGAACATCTCGTTCGATCACTATTTCGGCACCTACCCGCACGCGACCAACCCAGCCGGCGAGCCGTCCTTCATCCCGCTCCCCGGAACTCCTGGAGTGAACGGGTTGAACAATGGACTGCTCACGAACAACCCCAACGGGGATCAGCCGCAACGTCTTGACCCCAGCCAGGCTCTCACCTGCGACCAGAACCACGGCTATTCCGCCGAGCAGGAAGCCTACGACGCAGGTCTCATGGACAAGTTCGTCCAGAAGACGACCGGCAGCGGATGCACCCAGAGCACGACGCCTGACAGCAGCAGCTATGGGCCGAACGGGATCGTGATGGACTACTACGACGGCAACACGGTCACAGGTCTGTGGAATCTCGCCCAGCACTTCTCGCTGAACGACAACTCCTACAGCTCGCAGTTCGGTCCCTCGACCCCGGGCGCTCTCAACCTCATCTCCGGTCAGACCAACGGCGCCGTGGCGCACGGCGGAGTGTCCTCCAACGTCGCCAATGGAACGCTGTTCGGCGACGGCGAGCCGCTTTACGACCAGTGCAGCAATGCCAGCACCCCACTCAACGGCGACGGCACACCCGGTGGAGTGACCGTTTCGATGACCGGCCAGAACGTCGGCGATCTGATGAACGCCAAGGACGTCACCTGGGGCTGGTTCCAGGGTGGCTTCGCGCCCACCGAAGTCAAGTCCGGTAGAGCGATCTGCGGGGCGACGCACAAGAACATCGGCGGCGCCACGGTGACCGACTACGTCGAGCACCACGAGCCGTTCCAGTACTACGCGGACACCTCCAACCCCGATCACGTGGCACCGAGCTCGATCTCCCAGGTCGGTCTCAGCGATCCGTCGGGGACACCGGTCGACGAAGCGGTCAACCATCAGTACGACCTCTCGCTGTTCGGCCAGGCGCTCAGTCAAGGCGACCTGCCACAGGTCTCGTTCCTGAAGCCGCCGGCCTACCAGAACGGTCACGCCGGCAACTCGGACCCGCTCGACGAACAGCGCTTTCTGGTTGACACGATCGATCAGATCGAGCAGTCGAGCTACTGGGCGAACACTGCGATCGTGGTTGCCTACGACGACTCCGATGGCTGGTATGACCACCAGATGGGATCGATCGTGCGGCCCTCACAGGACACCGTGGATGCGCTCAACGGCCCCGGTATGTGCGGAACCGCCGCCACACCCCCCGCTCAGAACGATCGCTGCGGTGTCGGTCCGCGCATGCCACTGATGGTGATCTCGCCGTGGGCGCGCCCCAACTTCGTGGACGGCACGTTCACCGAGCAGGCGTCGATCACGCAGTTCATCGAGGACAACTGGAACCTCGGGCGCATCGGCGGCGGCTCAGCCGACGCCACGGCGGGCACGCTCGACAACATGCTCGACTTCAACACGAGCGATCCACGCTCACCGGCGGTGATCCTGAATGACACCACCGGCGAGGTCGAGAGCACGATCCCGCCCGCGGGGTCCGGCTCGCCGGGAGAGGGTCCCGCCGGTCCTGCTGGACCCGCAGGCCCAGCAGGACCCGCAGGCCCGGCAGGACCGTCTGGACCTCAGGGTCCGGCGGGCGCCTCGGGTCAGCCGGGTCCCCGAGGCCCTGCAGGACCACAGGGACCTCCCGGCAAGACACCTACCGTCACCTGCAAGGTAAGCGGCAAAGGCGACAAGCTGAAGGTGACCTGCTCACAGGTGGGCAGCGCCGCAAGCACACACGCTGTCGTCTCGTTGGTGCGCAAGCACGCGACCGTCGCCCGCGGCGCCGGCCGGCTGGGCTCGGCGATCGTGTTGCGTCACAGCAAGCGCCTGCACGGCTCCTACACCCTGTTCGTGGACATACCGGGTGATACGAGCATTTCAAAGGTGGTACGCCTGTAGCGAAGGAGCGCATCCAGGTTCCACGGCCCGAGGGCGCCCTGTGACGGGGCGCCCTCGGTCGTTGTGGACAGTAAGCCGAGTTGTGCAGGACAGTAAGCCGAGTTGTGCAGGACAGCAAAGTCGAGTCTTTGTGGACCATAGGCCGAGTCGTGCTCTACGCTCAGGCCAGTGCCGCGCATATTCAGTTTCCTGCTGACTCCCGAGCCGCCCTCACGGCGTGTCGGCATGCTCGTGGCAGTGGCGCTCGTGGCGCTCTGCACGCTGCTGATCTATCCGCTCAAGCAGGCCGCGCCGGTGGTCTCGCTCGGAGTCGTCTACATGCTTGCGGTGGTGATCGTGTCGGTCACCTGGGGTGTGTGGCTGGGGGTCGCTGCCTCGTTGCTGAGCGCTCTGGCGTTCAATTACTTTCACCTTCCACCCGGCGGTCAGCTCACTATCCGAGACTCGGAGAACTGGGTGGCGCTGATCGCCTTCGTGATCGTCGCGATGCTCGCCAGTTCGGTGGCCGAGGTGACGCGCGCCCGTTCGCGCGAGGCCTCCGAGCGGCGACGCGAGGCCGATCTAGCCGCCGAGATGGCGCGTCTGCTGCTCGGCGGCAGACGGCTCTCCGAGGATCTGCCAACGGCCGCCGCGCGTCTCTCGCAGGTGCTCGAGCTGCCCTCCGCCGCGATCGAGCTGGAGGCGCTCGAGGGCGACGAGCGGCGGGTGGCCTTCCCGCTGCGTGAGGGTCCTCGGAGGCTCGGGACGCTGCTCGTGCCCTCGGACACCCCGGAGGGCACGCTACGCCGCCTGCAGGAGCGCGTCGTGCCGGCGCTGGAGTCGCTGCTCAGCGCGGCGCTGGAGCGCGAGTCGCTGCTGTCCGATGTGGTCGAGACGGCTGCCCTGCGCCGCGCCGACGTGATCAAGACGGCGCTGTTGCGAGCCGTCTCGCACGACCTGCGCTCGCCGCTCACCGCGATATCGGCCGCTGCGGACGCGGTCGGATCGGCCTCGCTGTCAGAGCAGGAGCGTCGCGAGATGGCGGCGATAATCCAGCAGGAGACCCAACGGCTCTCGCGGCTGGTCGACAATCTGCTCGACCTCTCGCGCCTGGAAGCGGGCGCGGCGGAGCCACGCGCGGTGTGGACCTCGATCGAGGAGGTGATCCGTGCCGCGCTTGCCGACCTGACCCCCGGCGAGCAGGACTTCGGGCTCTCGATCGACCGCGATCTGCCGCTCGTCAGCGTCGATCCAGTCCAGATGGAGCGAGCGTTTGTGAACGTTCTCGAGAACGCGCGCCGTCACTCCGGTGGTCATCCCGTGTCGGTAAGGGCCAGAGCCGTGCGCAGTCTTGCGAGCGCTCCCACGGACGCGGTTGAGGCCGACGATCAGGGGCCGAGCTACCTGCAAGCGAGCCGGGATGGCCCCGCCGGTGACCGGCTGGTGGTACGGATCGTCGACCGCGGGCCCGGCATACCGCCGGCGCAGCTGGAGCGGGTGTTCGAGCCCTTCTACCGTGCTGGGACATCGCAGGGAGGGCACCGCGGCTCGGGCCTCGGTCTGGCGATCGCTCGCGGCTTCACCGAATCCAACGGTGGGCGGCTGCACGTGGAGTCGCTGCCGGGACAGGGCGCCACGTTCGTGTTCGAGCTGCCGCTGGCGCCGCCGCAACCGTTCATCGCCCAAGAGGACGACGAGCAGGCGCCGGCAAGCGTCGGGCGCCTGCGTTGATGGCACAGGACCAGCCCGCTTCGGCCCAGCGGATACTCGTGGTCGACGACGAGCCGCAGATCCTGCGCGCTCTTCGTGTCGTGCTCCGCGACGCCGGCTTCGAGGTCGTGCCCGCCGAAACGGCGGCCGAAGCGCTGGATCGCGCCGCGGTGCGCCCGCCCGAGGCGGCGATCATCGATCTGATGCTTCCCGACCTCGATGGCATCGAGGTCACCCGCCGTCTGCGCGAGTGGAGTGAGATCCCGATCCTTGTGCTGTCCGCGGTCGGCGAGGAGGATCAGAAGGTGCGGGCGCTGCAGGCAGGCGCCGATGACTACGTGACCAAGCCGTTCGGCTCCCGCGAGCTCGTCGCGCGCCTGCAGGCCGCGCTGCGCCGTGGGGGTCGCACCGAGGAGGAGCCGCGAATCGTGGCGGGCGACCTGGAGATAGATCTCGCCGCGCGCACTGTCAGGCGCGCAGGAGAGTCGGTTCACCTGACGCCGATCGAGTTCGACCTGTTGCGGGTGCTGGCACGCAACCGCGGGCGCTTGATGACACATCGTGCGCTGCTGAAGGAAGTGTGGGGGCCCGAGTACGTGGAGGACGTGCAAACGCTTCGCACCCACATCGCCCGTCTGCGGGGCAAGGTCGAGCCCGAGGGCCAATCGCCGCGCTGCATCGTCACCGACCCCGGCGTGGGGTATCGCTTCTCCAGATAGTCGAGCGCGTACGTGATCCCGGTGACGAAGGGAACGTGCGAACTCGATTGACGACCGGGTACACGCGCGAGCTGACGGCGACTCGTAACGGAATCGTTATACACAGGGGTGAAATCGTCATGAGGCTGTGACGACAGACCTTTCATAGTGGCCTCATGGACGTTGTGGCCATAGCTCTCGGGATCGCGATGTTCGCGCTCCTGATCCTGCTCGTCACGGGAATCGACCGGATATGAGTCTCGTGGTCGGAGACCTGATCGCGCACATGAGTGGCGCTGACGTGTTCGGCCTCGTGGTCACAGTGCTCATCATCGGCTACCTCTTCTATGCGCTGATCCGTGGAGAGAAGCTGTGACGTTCGCCGGTTGGTCGACGATCGTTCTGTTCGCGGTGATCCTGACCGTGCTCGCCATGCCGCTCGGCGGCTACATGGCGAAGGTGTACACCGGCCAGCGGGTATTTCTGACACCGCTGTTTGCGTGGCCCGAGCGGTTCCTCTACGGACTCCTGCGGGTGGATCCCAAGCGTGAGCAGGACTGGAAGGCCTATGCGAAGAGCCTGTTGATCTTCTCGCTCGTCGGCTGGCTGCTGCTGTATCTGATATTGCGCACGCAGGATGCGTTCTTCGTGCCCCATTCGCTGAACCCGCTGGGATACCACTCGGCGCCCTGGAACGTCACGTTCAACACCGTCTCGTCGTTCTTGACGAACACGAACTGGCAGTACTACAGCGGCGAGACGACGATGAGCTACTTCAGCCAGATGATTGGTTTGACGGTCCAGAACTGGCTGTCGGCGGGGATCGGCATCGTCGTTGCGGTCGCCCTGATTCGCGGGATCGTCGGGCGCAGCGGCAAGAGTCTTGGCAACTTCTGGCAGGACCTGGTGCGCACGATCCTGTACGTGCTCACGCCGCTCTCGGTCATCGCGGCAATCGTGCTCGTCTCCCAGGGCGTGATCCAGAACTTCACCACCTACCTGACGGCTCACACGATCACAGGCCTTACCCAGTCGATCGCGATGGGGCCCGTCGCCTCGCAGGAGGCGATCAAGCTGCTCGGAACCAACGGCGGCGGATTCTTCAACGTCAACTCCGCGCACCCGTTCGAGAACCCGACGGCTTTCACCAACCTCTTCGAGATGCTGCTCGTACTGATCATTCCCGCGGCACTGGTGTTCACGTATGGGCGGATGACGGGCAATCGTCGCCAGGGCTATGCGATCTACGGGGCGATGATGGTCATGTTCCTCGGTGCCGTGGCAGTCGCGTACATCGCCGAGGCGCATGGCTCGCCCGCGCAGCACGCCGCCGGCCTGCACACCGGCGTCATCTCCGGCTCCACCGGTGGAAACATGGAAGGAAAGGAGCAGCGCTTCGGGATCGCCGGGTCGGCGTTGTTCAACGTCGTCACGACCGTCACCTCGTGTGGTGCGGTCAACAGCGCACTCGAGTCCTTCACAGGTATCGGGGGGGCTGTGCCATTCGCCAACCTGTCCGCCAGCGAGACGATCTTCGGAGGCGTCGGCACAGGCCTGTACTCGATCCTGCTGTACGTGCTCCTGGCTGTGTTCATCGGCGGCCTGATGGTTGGACGCACACCCGAGTGGCTGGGCAAGAAGCTCGAGGCGAGGGAGATAAAGCTCGCGGGCCTGGGCATTTTGGTGACACCGCTGGCCGCGCTGTTCTGCACCGCGATGGCCACCGCAACCAGCTCGGGGCGCGCGTCGATCTCCAAAGCGGCGACCGGGCCAAACGGGTTCTCCGAGACCTTCTACGCCTACCTCTCTCAGGCAAACAACAACGGCTCGGCATTCGCCGGCTACACCGGCTTCATCCAGCCCAATGCGGGCAACGTCGGCTCCCACGGAGTCACGTTCGCGGATCTGCTCGGCGGCTTTGACATGATCTTCGCGCGCTACGCGCCGATCCTGTTCGCGCTCGCCGTCGCAGGCGCCCTTGCGGGCAAGAGGGTTACGCCGGCAGGCCTCGGCACGATGCGCACCGACAATCCTACGTTCCTGGTGCTGCTGATCGGCGTGATCATCTTCGTCGGTGCGCTGACGTTCTTCCCCGCCCTGCTGCTCGGACCGATCGTGCAGGGCCTGACGGGACACCTCTACTGACATGCGCCGCGAAGTCATCACCTCGATCCTCGCCGCCGTCGTGTTCACGGTTCTGCTCGGAGTCCTCTACCCGCTGCTCATCACCGGCGTCAGCCAGGTGACGTTCCACGGGAACGCCAACGGGCAGCAGATTCACCTGAACGGCAGGCTCGTCGGCTCCCGGATCATAGGTCAAAGCTTCTCTTCTCCCGTGATCGGCAAGGACGGCAAGCCCAAGGAAGAA
>DATHPT010000240.1:0-2947 GCA_035483615.1 Solirubrobacteraceae bacterium
AAACCCTCACAGCATCCGGGTATCAGCAGGCGGTCAAGGACTACGTGTTGTCCCTGAACGCACACGGGCTGTACGCGATCCTCGACCTGCACTGGACCGCACCAGGCAACCAGGTCGCCGAAGAACAGCAGCCGATGCCCGACAACGACCACTCGCCCGCCTTCTGGCAGTCGGTCGCCTCGACGTTCAAGGATGACCCAGCGGTCGTGTTCGACGTTTTCAACGAGCCCTACGATCCCACCGATCCGAGGTCGGGCACCGATCAGGACCCCCAAGATCAGGTCACCTGGAATTGCTGGGACACCGGGACGGAGGACGGGCCTGACGGCGGAGCTCCGTGCGATACATCCGCATATGACGCCAATGGGATCAAGACCGTGTCGTACCGCGTGGCCGGCTTGCAGACCCTCGTCGACACGATCCGGGCCACCGGCGCCACTCAGCCCGTCCTCACCGGCGGCCTGGACTTCGCCAACGATCTCAGCCAATGGAGCGATCACGCACCCAATGACCCGCTCAACCAGGAGGCGGCGTCATTTCACAACTACACGGGACAGGCATGCGACAACCTCAGCTGCTGGAACGGTGAGATCGCACCGGTTGCGGCCAGCGTCCCCGTTGTCACCGGGGAGTTCGACGAGGACAACTTCGACAACCCGTCCTGCGACAACAGGACTCCGAGCATGTTCGACACCGACTACATGAACTGGGCAGACCAGCACGGTGTCAGCTATCTGGCCTGGGGTTGGGAGGTGCTTGGCGCTCCTGAAATCAGCGACCAGAAGTGCAGCGCCTACTACCTGACCAGCGATCCCGGAGGCACCCCTGCCGCCCCCAACGGAACCGCGCTGCACGACCACCTGCTGACTCTTCCGGGTGGAGGCGTCACCGCGACCGGCGGAGGTGCGCCCCAAGGCGGTACGCCCGGCGCAGGCTCGATGAGCACTGGATCGGCAAGCACGACGCCGACCGGTGTCACGGGCAATACCGTCAAGCCTGTCCCCGGCCACGTCTCCTCTAAAAAGACGACCGCGCAGAAGCTGGCCAAAGCGCTCAGGGCTTGTAAGAAGGAGAAGCCAAAGCGCAAGCGCCTGAAGTGCGAAAAGGCGGCCAGGAAGAAGTACAAGCCCAAGCCCAACAAGAAGCGCCGCAAGAGCACATCAGATTCGCGAATCGGCCCCGGCATCCGCCGGATCGCGCTCACACAGGGCCCTGTGCGGGGACTGAGCTGCCCTCCGACGTTCGCTTCGGGACGTCATCGTCTGCGTGTGCGGTTGTGCCCAGACGTGCTTCCCACCATGCGACCGGCACGGTCTTCACTGCGAGGTTGAGGGTTCCCCTGTCGAGCTGCTCCGCGAGTTGGGCGATCGCGACGATCCTCTGAGCGAGGCGGTCATCGTCCATGTCGCCTGTGATCTGTACAGCAGGGTTACTTCGAGCTCTGTGCCAGCGCAGTTGGTCCCCATCGCTTGACTGGGAGGATCGGTAGAGCAGGCTTCCGAGCCAGGCGAGGCCGCTGGCGAGCTCTACGTGACGGTCCACCACCTCTGCGTAGGCGTCGGCGTTGAGCATCACGGCGGCCCATCGTCCCAGCACCTCGTCGTTGTGAACCACCACCCGCGCAACCAGGTCGTGCAGAACGCGGCGGCGATCGGCATCAATGAGCACGCCGTGAACCGCCTCGGTAAAGCGCCGCGTGTCGTGCACCACACGGGCTGCTGCGTCGATTGCCGCCGGTGGGCTCGGGTCGGCCGGCATCAGGCCAGCCAGTTCCACGATCGCCGTCCACACCATCCGTGCATCACGAACCAGCTCGAGCATCACGTACTGCGCGAGGACCTTCCAACGTCTGCGCCCGCGGATCTCAAGCGCCTCATTGACGACTGCAACCGACAGCATCACAACGATCGCGCTGGAAGCGAGGCCAGCGAGGAGTGGGTGGCGCATCCAAAGGTGCTCGGCGAACTGTTCGGATGCTATCGCCGCCGCCAGGGCGAGCAGCGCCAGTGCGGCGCCGGCGCGCGTTTGGCGTAGGTAAGACTCGACGGATTCTGAGCGTCGGGGTCCAGAGGCGCGCGGCGACATTTGCTCGAGCTTACGCTCCGACGGTAGGCCGGGAGGGCGAGGGATGCTCTTCAGGATGTGACCGTGTTGGCGGCGGGTTGGCTGGTCTTTGCGGACTGGGCGTCGTCGAGCAGCGTGGTTATGACCTCGTGTACCTCCTGCTCAAGGTTGGGCTCGTTCAGGCGGCCGTTCTCGTCGAAGCGCTCGCCGGCGTGGCCGACGGCGACCTCGCCTTCGGTTACCCGTGCGCCGATCGCGCTGAGGACCTTACGAAGCTCGGCTTGCGCCCAGACGGCGCCGAACATGCCAGTGCTCGCGCCGATCACGGCAACCGGCTTGTAGCGCAGGGGATTGGCTGTGATTGGGCGGGATACCCAGTCGAGCGCGTTCTTCAGCGCTCCCGGGATCGAGGAGTTGTACTCGGGGGTGACGAAGAACACTGCGTCGGCGTCCCGGACCGCCTCGCGGATTTGCGAGACGGCCTCAGGAGCGCCCTCGGTGTCGTTGTCCTCGTCGTAGGGCGGGATGTCGCGCAGCCCGTGATAGATCTCGAACTTCGCGCCCTCGGCCTCGAACAGGGCACCGGCGTGGCGCAAGAGCGCCGTGTTGTAGGAGTCGCGGCGCAGGCTGCCGCTGATACCGAGGACCCGCATCGCGCTACGCCTGCTTTGACAGCTGCAGCTCAGCTGTGATCGTTACCTCGCCCGAGAGGGCCGGCTTGCCGCTGGGCAGCGGGTTGTTCCAGCTGACGCCGAACGTGTCGCGGTCGACCACGGTCTGGAGCGTCAGTCCGAAGCGCTCGCCACCATAAGGATCGGCGATCGGATCTGAGATCTCGCCGGTGATCTCGGCGGTCTCGGTGTGGCCCTTGATCGCGATCTCG
>DATHPT010000241.1:0-8329 GCA_035483615.1 Solirubrobacteraceae bacterium
TGATGCCCGCGAACGCGACCCACCCTTCACCTTCATACCAGTCGCCGTCTGAACCCGAGGACCCACTCCGTCCAGGTTGGGGAGTCGTCGGTGTGTCGTAGCCGCTATCCATGATGCGCCTCCTTCGGGTGGCCAATGATCCTTTTTGGAACGTTTACAACTGACGACCCAACGTAAGAGTCGCTTCGGCTGCGCGCATCGCCCGAAGCGGGTGATCTTCTACGCAGGCCATGCGTAGCGCGGTCGCCCCACGGCAATCACCGCGGTCGCCCACCGCAATCACCCACATCGGATGATGCAGCGATGGGTCCCCAGCCCTAGCTTCTGGAGAGCCCCAGACCCACAAGCAAGCATCAAAGCCGTGTTCGAAGCATCAAGCTCGAACGCAGCAGCGAAGGCCCTGTTCGAAGCATCAAGCTCTGACGCAGCAGCGGTGTCTGAGCGAAGCATCAAAAGCCCTGAGCGAATGACGAGGAGGCACATATGTCGGACCTGATCGCCATCGGCTACGACGATGAAACCACCGCGAGCCAGGCCGCAGAGGAAGTGGGACGGCTCGCAAGCGACCTGATCATCCAGCCAGACGCCGTAGCGACGATCGTACGTGACGAGGACGGCGACTACCACGTGAGCACCAACCACCACTTCGTCGGCGGAGGCGCCACTTGGGGCATGTTCTGGGGCCTGCTGTTCGGGCTGCTGTTCTTCGTTCCGGTGTTCGGCCTGGCGATCGGCGCAGGGTTCGGCGCGATGTTCGGGAAGATCGAGAAGACCGGGATCGACCGCGAATTTCAGAAGCAGGTGCGCGACATGATCAAGCCGGGCAACTCGGCTCTGTTCCTGATCGTGGAGAAGGTCACCCCGGACAAGGCGGTGGCGGCGCTCAGCAAGTTCGGAGGCACCGTGCTCAAGTCCTCGCTCTCAAACGACGCCCAGCGCGAACTGCAGGAGGAGCTTCACGGCAGCGGCGCCGCCACCGCCTGAAGATCGCTTGCTCAGTAGTCCACCACGCACGCCGTGGGCGTTACCCGGAGGCGAAGGGGGCCGGGACCGAAGATCATCCGCTACATGCTCCTTTCCGGCACATCCGTGCCCGGCCTTTACTCCCCTCCGGAGTGAGGTGACGCGCTGATGCACCAGCGCATGCGCTGTCCGCATTGTCACCAGTGGACCGACGCCCTGCTCGTGTGGGCGGCTGGCGACTGCTGTCCCACTTGCAACACCCCGATCGCCGGCTTCGGGCACACCACCGGCGACACCGATGAAGAACACTCGTCGCGCCCGCCGGGCAGGCTGTCTCAGAGCAGCCTGTCACGGCCCCGGTCGGGACGCGTGAGCGAACGACGACCCTAGGATTGCCCTTCGGGCGGAAGCGTTGAGTTTCCGGGCGGTTCGGGCGTCAGGCTCGAGGCCGGGGCCGGTGTTACCTGGATGCTGAACGGTTGGCTCGCCGTGCCCTGGTTCTCGGGACCGCCGGGGATGTAGACGCGCAGAACCTTGACGCCCGGGTCATACAGCCGGTGGACGATCGAGTAGACCGATCCCGCTCCCACGAACGACACCTGGATCACGTGGAACCCGGCCCCACGCGCGTTCTGGCGTTCGAGATAGATGACGTGGCCGGTGTGATCCGGGGAGACGGCGCCCGAGAGCGTGATGCTCTGACCAGCCTGGACGGCGGTGGCAGAGACCTGAGCGGTGAGCACATCCCTGACACCCTCGTAGAGGACCGCTGAGGAGATCCGACTCGCCCTGCATCCCCTGAAGTGACGCGGCGGATGAGGCGGGCAAGGCAGGCTCGTGCCCTGGACCCGGTAGAAGGTGCTGTTGACGGGCACCTGGGGTGAGAAGCTGTATTCGCCGGCCGCGTTGGTGTCCGCCTGAGCGACAGGCGCGAAACCGTGCTGATATCTGTTGCGAGCCAGCAACGTGACTGGTTGACTTGACCCTGAGGCAAGCTTGCCGCTGATCGTGACCGCTTCACCGAAGGTGATCGGATCGGCCGATGCCTGGATAGTCAGGTCGGGATTCTGGGCCTGAGAGATGGAGTAGGCCAGCAGATTGGACTCGCTGGGTATGTTGCGTCTCTGACTGCGCACGAGCACCCTGATGTTGGCGTCGCCGGGAACCACGAACGCGTGCACGATCGTGAAATTGCCCGAGGCGTCGACGACCCCAGAGTCGATGTGGTGCCATTCGCTGCCGGTGGTGGCGTTCTGGCGCTGAAGGATCACACGCGCGCCGACGTCCGCCGGCGAGACGGCGCCTGTGAAGGTCACGCGATTGGGCACGCCTGTGAGCAGCTGGCCTTCGGCCGGGCCGCTGAGCGTCACCTGAGCAGCCACCCGGATGCGCTTGGCGGTGCTGCGGGCGTTGTGCGAGCGCACGAACCACAGGCGATTGGTTTCGACGACTCCATCGACGTTAGCGAACTCGTAGAAGCCATTTGCATCTGTGGTCGCGCTCTGCACGAAACCGTAGCCGGGCTGGCCCACCAGGTGGTGAAAGAGCTTCACTTCCTGGTTGGCGGCGTTCGCCTGGTTGACACAGCGAAGTCGCCCAAAGACGATCACCGGTTCACCCGCCACTGTCTCGCGCGGGGCGACATTGATGTCGACTGCGCACCGTCCATTACGACTCGGATGCTTGTGAGCCAGGGCGCTCGCCGGGACGAGCACAAGCAGCGATATGGCGACCGCAATGGCCGTTGTGAGCTTCCGTGAACGCATCGACGCCTCCCTTTGCGACGGCTGCAGAAATGGTTTCGCCGATGCAAACACTCCAAACGAGCGTTTGATGCGCAGATCTTTCGGAATGCTTTAGGTTGAGAGTGCTCCTACGCGGAGTGTTGAGCACACCCCCAGGCGGAGTGCTGAATGTGGCTCCCAGGCCGAACGCTCTGAACGTACTCCCAGGCGGAAGGCTTGCGTGACTCCTAGGCGGAGTGCTCTAGGCGGAGCGCTTGGTCTGCTGCTCGAGCACCTTGCCGAAAGCCGCCTCGACCTGGGTGGTCATCCTCTGCTTGAAGACCGCCAGCAGCGCCTCCGAGGCGATTGGCCGTAGCGCATCGATCGCTTCGATCATCCCGTCCCAGCGCTCCTCGGGCTGGCCTGCCTGCTCGAACGGCTCCCACAGCTCCCTGAGGAACAGCTTCACGAAGGCTCTCGAGATCGACTCGCAATCGCGACTGACTCGCTCGACGAGCGCGAGGGCCGCATGCAGGGAGATGCCGAGCGCCGTCACTTCTTCGGCGGCTTTCATCAGCGCCGGGCTCGGCACTTCAAAGCGCTCGTCGCCAAGCGGGACGAGCAGCTTGAGCTTGCGCACCCGCTCGACGTCACGCGCGTTGACCTCCCCGAACCGCTTGCCCAGCTCCTCGGCGGTCATCACCTCGGGGGCCTCTGTCTCGAACGGGGTCGTCAGTGCGTTTCGCAGGCCCAACAGGCGTCCGGCCAATCCCCCCGAAGAGCTCATCAGTCGCTCGATCGAGGCGAGATTGAAGCCGTCGGCCTGCAGGTCGAGGATTAGGCGCAGCCGGGCCACATGGTTGGCGTTGTAGTAGCCGACACGCGCGCGCACCTCTGGCGCGGGCAGCAGGCCGCGGGACTGGTGGTTGCGGATGTTGCGAACCGACATGCCCACCTCGGCCGCAAGCTGCTCGATCGTGAGGTCCTGATCGGAGCCATGAGCAGGCGGGGCGCCATCCTCCGCGGAAGACGAGTTTCCAGGGCCCCGACGGGGTAGATCAGCGGTATTGGTTCGTGCGCCTGCCACCTCGACTGAGGATACCATCTTGTATGTAACCTCATTTGAGGTAGCATTGATCTAGGTCTATATGTCTTCCATTCACCAACCGCTCCCCACGACCACCTCGGCGTTGCTCCCGAGAACGGCGGGCCTACTCGCGACCACCACGACCTTCTCCCCGGTAAGGCGGCCCTGTGTCTGAACGAGGCGTCGCCCCAAAGGTCCCCGACGGTCGCCGCCGGATCCTCGGCTTGATTCGATCGTTCACCTCACCACTGCTGCCTGACGACTACCTCGAGCTCGTCAACCCGCTGTGGTCGACCCGCGAGCTGCGAGGACGGATCGAACGGGTCGAGCGTGAGACCCCGAGCGCGGTCACAGTGCTGATCAAGCCGGGCTGGGAATGGCAGGGCCACCGGCCCGGCCAGTACCTGCGTCTCGGGATAGAGGTCGACGGAGTGCACCACTGGCGGGCCTACTCGCTGACCTCCGACCCACGACGGCCGGACGGCTGCATCTCGATCACGCCCAAGCTGGTGGAGGGCGGCAAGGTCTCGCCGTTCCTGTTCGGGCGGGTACGCCCGGGGACGATCGTGCGACTGGGTGGTGTGGAAGGCACCTTCGTGCTGCCCGACCCCCTGCCTCCCCAGCTCCTGTTCATCAGCGCCGGCAGCGGCATCACTCCGATCATGAGCATGCTACGCAGCATCGCCCACGAGGGACGGATCGAGGACGTGGTCCACATTCACTGCGCCCGTTCCGCGGACGGGGTCATCTTCGGCAACGAGCTGCACGAGCTGCACGCCCGCCACCCCGGCTATCGGCTGCACCTGCAGATCACGAGCGAGCAGGGTCGCGTGAGCGCCGACCAGCTCGAGCAGCTGTGCCCTGATTGGGCACAACGTGAGGCGTTCGTGTGCGGACCGGCCGGCTTGCTCGAGGCGATGAGCGAGCGCTGGGGAGAGGCAGGCGTGCAGGCACGGCTGCACGTCGAGCACTTCCAGCCCGACAGCGGCATCGGCGATGGTGAGCGTGGCGCTGGAGGCACTGTGCGCTTCTGCTCCAGCGACATCACCGCCTCAAGCGACGGGGAGCAGCCGATCCTCGAGGCAGGAGAGAAAGCCGGCGCCACGCTTCCCTTCGGCTGTCGGATGGGCATCTGCCACACCTGCGTCGGACGGCTGCGTGCTGGTCAGGTTCGCGATCTGCGCACCGGACGAGTCCACGGCCAGCCGGGGGAAATGCTGCGCACCTGCATAAACGCGCCTGAGGGCGCCGTCGAGATAGACCTCTGAATCGTCCACCAAGGAGACAGGCACATGTCAGCAATCCAGGCCGAGCGGCCCACCGCTTCCCCAAAGACGGCATCGGCTCCTCGCCAGTGGGACGAGATCGAGAGCCCACTGGCGCATCTCAGCGCTGCCCAGCTCGAGCAGCTGGGTCGCGAGTTCGACGCGCTCCATGACGAGGTGTTCGCGGAGCTCGGCGACCGCGACTCGCGCTACATCCGCGGCACGATCAAGCTGCACCGCCAGTTGGTGCTGGCCGCGCGAGCGATGCTGCTCGGCGCCCGCTACAAGCCGCTGTGGTTCGCCGGAACCGCCTCCCTGTCGGTGGCGAAGATCCTCGAGAACATGGAGATCGGCCACAACGTGATGCACGGCCAGTGGGACTGGATGAACGATCCCGACATCAACTCCAAGAACTGGGACTGGGACACGGCCTCGCCGGCCGACGCCTGGCGGCATTCGCACAACTACGAGCACCACACGTTCACCAACATTCGCGGCAAGGACCGCGATCTGGGCTATGAGATCATGCGCATCGACCCTCACCAACCCTGGCATCCGGTGTATTTGCTCCAGCCGCTCTACAACCTGCTGCTGATGGGGTTCTTCGAGTGGGGTGTGGCCCTGCACGATCTCAACTTCGACGCGATCAAATCCGGCGAGAAGTCGAAGGCCAAGGTGCTCGAGGAGCTCAAGGCGATCGGGGTCAAGGCGCGACGGCAGATTGTCAAGGATTACATCGCCTTTCCGCTGCTCTCCGCGGCCGCGGCCGTCCTTGTGGGGGCAGCCGGCAAAGGCTCGGTGAGCGCGACGGCCGGGTCGACGCCGACCATCAGGGCAACGCGAGCAGCCAGGTCAACGCTGGCGGCGGACTTCACGGCCAACATCGTCCGCAACGTGTGGGCCTACTCGATCATCTTCTGCGGGCACTTCCCCGATCAGACCTACACGTTCAGCGCCAAAGAGGTCGAGCACGAGACCCGTGGTGGCTGGTACGTGCGACAACTGCTCGGCTCCGCCAATATCGACGGCGGACCGCTGTTTCATCTGATGGCCGGCAACCTCAGCTTTCAGGTGGAGCACCACCTCTATCCGGACATGCCCTCCAGCCGCTATGCCGAGATCGCTCCGCGCGTGCGGGACATCTGCCAACGCTACGGCCTGCCCTACAACACGGGCCCGCTGCGCAAGCAGCTCGGCAGCGTGCACCGCACGATTCTGCGCCTGGCGCTTCCCGGCGGCAGGCCACGCCGCAAGCCCGGTCCCTACAGGCCGAGCTGACCGGCTCAGGAGGCGATCAGGCGTGTGCGCAGGTGGGCGCCAACCTTGCGCTTGACACGCTGAAGGGCGTTGTCGACCGTCTTGGTGTCGCATTCAAGCCGCTCGCCGACCTGCTCATAGGAGCAGCCATCGAGATACAGCGAGAGCACGCGGCTCTCGAGCTCGGATAGCGCGGTCGAGAGGCATCCCACGAGCGAGCGCAGCTCCTCAGAGGAGATGACGCGGTTGACCGGGTCGTTGACGCTGGGCCCGGCGATCGTCTGGTCGAGCGTCGGCACGTCCTCGCCTGAGGCCGCGGGGGTCGAGGAGAACGAGACGTACTGGTTCAGCGGGGTGTGCTTGTTGCGAGTTGCGGTCTTCACCGCAGTGATGATCTGGCGCGTGATGCACAGCTCGGCGAAGTTGCGAAAACTCGACTCGCGATCGGTGCGATAGTCGCGAATCGCCTTGTAGAGGCCGACAAGCCCCTCCTGGATCAGATCTTCCGAGTCGCCGCCGGCGAGGAAGTAGGAGGAGGCCTTCAGGCGCACGAAGCCGTGATAGCGACGTACGAGACGATCGTAGGCCATGCGATCCCCCTGCTTCGCGAGGGCGATCAAAAAGCCATCATCAACCTTAACTTCAGATTGAGTGTTATGGAAGGTTCGTGCCACGAGCAAATCCTTTCTTGGCCCTTTGCAGGCCAAAACGTGCTCAGTGGCGCACTCCTCCCCTGGCGCCAAAGCTATGAAGTCAACCTTAGGTTGAGCGTTATGCGCGGGAGCTTCGCACAGTTATGGAGCCTTGTCAAGACCGATTTCGCGGCCCTGCAAGATTCCGTACAGGAGAGCTGCCGCGGCGGCCGCCACACCCAGCGACTCCATCCGCCCGCGCAACGGCAGAGCCACCAGCTGGTCGCAGGCGCCCGCCACCCGTGGGCGCAGGCCGCTGCCCTCGCTGCCGAGCACCAGCACCACACCCCCGCTGTAGTCAGGAGCGCTGTAGGGCACCGTGGATGTGTCGGGTGCGCTTGCCCCATAAGACCAACAGCCGGCGCGGCGCGCGTCGGCGAGGAAGTCGGCGACATTGCGCACGCGTGCGACCCTCACGTGCTCGACTGCTCCGGCCGCCGCCTTGCACGCGGCGGGCGTCACCTCAGCCGTGCGGCGCTCGGGGATCACCAGACCGGTGGCGCCGGCGCACTCGGCTGTGCGACAGATCGAGCCAAGGTTCTGAGGATCTTGCACCTGGTCGAGCGCCACGATCAGAGGCTGCTCAACCGCAAGCAGCTCGTCCGCCCCGACGTAGGGATACCCGCCTGCCGAGGCGCACAGACCCTGATGAGCGGAGGAGCCACAGCGCCGCTCGATCTCCTCGGCAGAGCAGACCCTGACCTTGGCGTCCTTCAGCCAGGTCTCGCGCGCCGCTCCCGCAGTCGCCCACACATCGGAGATGCTGTGGGCGCGGCGCCCCCGCAGCGCCTCTCGCACCGGGTTGCGACCGTAGAGGATCATCCCTGGCTGCAGCCGAAGGCCCAGACCAGGCCACGTGCAGACCCAGGTCCCCGCGACGAATCGAGCTCAGGCGATGAGATCACTGTGAAAGAGGTATCAGCTCGGGGCCTGCTGAGCTGTCACGGATCTCCCACCCACGCGCCCTGATCTGATCGCGCAATCTGTCGGCCTCCTCGAAGTCGCGCTCACGGCGTGCCGCCTCGCGCGAGGCCAGCAGCGCCAGCGCTTCGGAATCGATCGCATCGACATCTACGCCCGTACCCAGCGGCTCCAACCCCTCCAAGCCGAGTACTCCGATCATCTCGCGCAGATCGGCGTCGCCGACCGCCTCCCCGCGGCGATTCGCCTCGCGGATCCACTCGAACAGGCATGCCAGCGCCTTCGGAGTATTGAAGTCCTCGGCAAGGGCGTCGAAGAACGCGTCGATGTGGGCCGCCATGTCGGGCGGGCTGGGTCGGCCCGGCTCCAGGCGGCGCAGGGCGTCGCGGATGCGATGGACCCGCCGCCCGGCGTCCTCGA
>DATHPT010000242.1:0-5882 GCA_035483615.1 Solirubrobacteraceae bacterium
GTGAGAGCCACGAAGCGCGGGGCGGAGCGCACCCCGCTCGCGCGCAATTGCGACGTGCTTGTATGCGGTGCTTCGTTCGCCGGCCTGGCCATCGCGCGCGAGCTGGCCGATACGGGAGCGCGCGTGCTCGTGATCGACCGCTATGAGATCGGCGAGCGCCAGACCTCCGCATGCGGGATCCCGACGAGCTGGCTCGATGCTCTCGATTTGCGGGGCGCGCTGTGCCAGACCTTCGGCGAGCTCGTCCTGCACACGCCCTGGACCACCGCCCGCTGGCAACTGCCGTGGACCTTCTCGACCTTCGACTATCGCGAGCTGTGCGCACTGCTGTGGGATCAGGCCGATCTCGAGCTCACCGAGTTCGAGACGGCAACCGTGACCGGGCGCGACGGCCACACCGTTCACACCGATCGGGGCGACCTCAGCGCACCGCTGATCATCGACGCGCTCGGCTGGCGACGCGTGCTCTCCAACAACAAGGCGATCCAGCCTCCGGAGGCCCGTCTGTCGCGGGGACTCGAGGTCCATCCTCCAGGCGCCGGCGAGGATCTCGAGCTGTGGATTGACAAGCGCTACGTCCGGGCAGGCTATGCCTGGAGCTTCCCCGCCACAGACGAGCTGCGCGTAGGAGTCGGCTCCTTCTGGCCCTCCCACCACGTGAAGGAGCCCACCGTGCGACTCGCGGGCGATCTGAATCTGCCCGCAGAGGGCTATCAGGGCAACTGGATCCCCCATCAGCTACGAGCAGCCGTGGAGGACGGTGTGTTCTTCGTGGGAGACTCGGCCGGGCACTGCCTGCCGCTGACCGCCGAGGGAATCCGCACCGCGTTCTACTTCGGGCTGGCATGCGCCCGCGAGTTGCGACCGGTGCTCGACGGTCGCGCGACACGTGAGGACGCCCTCGCGCGCTACGGAGCCTTCTCCGACCTGCACGAGCGCAAGTACCGCTGGCTGCTGAACACCCAGCACGCTGTCGGGCGGCTCACCCCAAGCCGCGCCCTCACGATGATGGCGCGCGGGTTTGCCCGCCCCCGTGCGTGCGCCTGGGCGTTCAACCACTATCTGGCGATCGCACCGCCGTCCTTTGTAGGCGATGGGCCTTCAAAGAACCGTCCGGCGCGGGCACGCGTGCCGTCCCCCGCCGCCGTCTGACCCACCGGGGCCACTTGCCCTCAGGCGACCTCGCGTAGCCGCGGGCGCGTGGCGCTGAGCGCCTGCAACGCCAGGCGAGACGCCTCCATGGCGCTTGCCCAGGACACCTCAGCGAGGAGTCCCTCGGCTGCAACCATGTCGCCCGCTAGGAACACACCATCGCCGCGATCCACCGCAGGTCGCTCGCGCCAGCTCGAGCCCGGCATGTCCAGCGCACCCGAGCGTCCGTCCATGACCTGCCTGCGGCGCCACGTCTCTCGCGCGCGCCAGTCCTCGACCGACAGGTCGAGCAGTCGCTCCAGACGCAGGGCGGCCTGATCGGTGCTCTCGCCGGGTCGGATCGGCATCTGCGCTTGAATCAACTCCTCGCCGTCGGGAGCGATCGACGGATTGGCGCCGGAATAGCGACCCACCCAGCCTGACTCGTCGAGGTCGGACACGATCGTGGGATCCCCGCGCCTGTAGCGCACGCCGAGGTCCAAGCAGACCGTGCGTCCGCTGTCCCAGCGCAGGCTGTCGTCACCAAGCAGCTCACGAGCCTGGTCGAGTTCGGTAGCCACGATCACGGGCGCCGCCGGAAGCGTCTCCACGCGGGCACCGGCCTCGACCGTGACTCCCAACTCCCGCACGCGCTTCTCAAGGACGGACACCAGCGTGCTCCAACCGCCGACCGGATAACGCACGATGGACGGCGCGGTGAGCAGCAGACGCACCATGCGCGGCCACACGAACGCCGCCGAGAGCTCGCCAGGATCGTGGTGAAAGGTGAACACTCCCGCCGCCGAGGAGAGCATCGCGGCCGCCTCATCCTCGACGTGGCCGGCAGCCCACGTGCGAAAGTCGGTGGCCACTGGGGCTTCGCGGCCACGCAGGCGCAACATCGCGGGCAAGGACCCGAGTGGCGGCGTACGGCGAAGCGTGCCGCCAACGCGCAGTCGCACACCCGTCAGTCGCGGGCTGGCGTGGGCGGGCAGCACGTCGCGCTCACGCATCCAACGCCAGAAGGCGCCGTCCTTGTACATCGCGTGCGGGCCCAGGTTGGCCTTGTATGGACCGTCGGTGCTGCGCCCCCGTCCTCCCAGGCTCTCGTGAGCCTCGATCAGGCGTACGTTCGCTCCCTCCTCGGCGCATGCAATCGCCGCAACCAGTCCGGCGATGCCGGCCCCGACGATCGTTATCTCCCCTGCCCTGCCATTACGTTGCGTCGAGCTCATGGTCATGCCTCCTGATCCAGAGGTTACGGCGGTCTCTTGAACCGACCGTGTGGATGCTTGGTGTCCTAAGCCAAGTTACGCCGCTACTGGCCTCGATTACAGTTCCAGTGATGAGCAACGAGAAAGGGCCAGTTGGAGGACCGGAGCTACTCGTCCAGCTCGACCGAGCGCAAGGCGCACCCCTCCACGAGCAGATCGAGAGCTCCCTACGCGAGCAGATCCGCACCGGGCGCCTGCCACCCGAGACACGTCTGCCCTCGACCCGCGGCCTGGCCGAGGAACTTGGCATCTCCCGTGGAGTCGTCACCGAGGCCTATGGCCAGCTGGCGGCGGAGGGCTACCTGACAACAAGTCAAGGCGCGCCTGTGAAGGTGGCGGGGACCGTGCGGGCCGCCGCCTCCAGGCCACCCGCTCACTCGCTGTTCGAGAGCTTCTCCTACCACTTCCATCCCGGCCTGCCGGACCTCGCCGGCTTCCCGCGCGAGGCATGGCTGCGGTCGGTGCGAGCCGCGCTGCGCCACTCGCCCATCGACTCGCTGGGCTATGGCGACCCCCGGGGCGTCCCGGCCCTGCGCGAAGCCCTGGCCGACCACCTTGGCCGGGTGCGTGGCGCCGACGCAGACCCGGAGAGCATCATCGTGTGCACCGGTTTCACGCAGGGCTTCTCATTGCTCTGTCGCGCTCTGCGCGCCCGCGGCGTGGAGCAGGTCGCGCTCGAGGATCCCGGCTGGCACGTCCACCGCTTGATCGTCGAACAGGCCGGCATGCAGGTCGTGCCGATTCCCGTCGACTCAGCGGGCCTGCGCGTCGACGTGCTCGCCGAGACGGACGCCTCGGCGGTGCTCGTGACACCCGCTCATCAGTTCCCCACCGGCGTGGTGCTCGCGCCCGAGCGACGTGCTGCGCTGATCGAGTGGGCCGGCGAGGAGCGCTTGGTCGTCGAGGACGACTACGACTCGGAGTACCGCTATGACCGCGTTGCGGTCGGCGCATTGCAAGGGCTGGCCCCCGAGCGAATCGCCTATATCGGCTCGGCCAGCAAGCGCCTTGCCCCCGGCATACGCCTCGGCTGGATGCTGCTGCCGTCCTGGCTGACATGGGATCTGAGCGCCACCAAGACAATCGAGGACTGCGGCTCGGAGATCGTTGGCCAGCTCGCGCTGTGCGATTTCATCGTGCGCGGCGAGCTCGACCGCCACGTCCGCCGGATGAGGCTGCGCTACGAGCGACGACTGGAGGTCCTGCTGCGAGCACTGGACCGCTGGCTGCCCGACTCCCGTGCGAACAGAGCCGACGCAGGCCTATTCGAGCTCGTGATGCTGCCCGAGCACATCGAGGAGTCGCGGCTGCTGCGCGCAGCGGGCGAACGTGGGGTCGGCGCCGAGGGACTTGGCCTGCACCGCTTCACGCCCATGGGATCGCCCGGTCTGCTGCTCGGCTACGGCAACCTCTCCGAGCCTGCGATCGAACAGGGTGTGCGCCTGCTCGGCGAGGCATACACGCTTACCAGCGCCTGACAGCCACGACCGCACCGGCAAACGGTCTGCTCAGCGCCTTACCACCAGGACCACACCGGCAAGCAGCAGCACGAGCCCGATGACTCGGCTCGTGCCGATTGGCTGCCTGGCCACTCCCAGCAGCCCGAAACGGTCGATCACGACGGCCGCCGCCAGCTGACCGGAGATCACCGTGGCGCTCAGACCACTGACACCAAGCGTGCGCACCGTCAGGATCGCAACCGTCACATACACAGCCCCGAGCAACCCTCCGATGAGCGCCCACGACGGCGCTTTGGTCACACTGCCGAAGCTTCCGAGCCCTCCGTAGAACAGCGAGGCGATCAGCACCAACGCGACGGTCCCGATCACGAACGAGAAAGCGGCCGCCTGAACACTGCCAAGCTCACGACCCAGGCGCGCGTTGACGGGCGCCTGCATCCCGACCAGCACCCCCGCGACCGCGGCGAGGAGCACCGCCAGCCCGCGTGTCACGTGGGCTCCGGTGAGCGACAAGGGCGATCCGGCCATCCGTAGCTGTGGGCGCTGCTCACTTCGCCTCCAGCCAGTTGCGCCCCACGCCGATGTCGACCGCAAGCGGCGGGGAGTGCTCCCACACGCCAACCATCTCTCGCTCGATCAGCTCACGCGCAGACTCGATCTCCGCCGGCGGGCCTTCGAACAGGAGCTCGTCGTGGATCGTCAGGATCTGCTTCGTCAGAAGACCACCGTCGTGCAGGGCGCTGTGACAGCGCACCATCGCGAGCTTGATGATGTCGGCCGCCGTGCCCTGAATCACCGTGTTGACAGCCAAGCGCTCGCCAAGGCTGCGCACCTGGTAGTTGCGGGCGCGCAGCTCCGGGATCTGTCGGCGTCGACCCCAAAGCGTCTTGACATGGCCCTCCTCCTTGGCGAGCTCGATCGTCTCGGAGATGAACCCAGCCACGCACGAGAAGCGCTCCAGATAGGCGTCGATGAACGCTTTGGCCTCCTCTAGAGGGATGTTCAGGCGATCCGCCAGCCCGTAGTCGGAAAGCCCGTAGACGATGCCATAGTTGATCATCTTGGCCTTCGAGCGCATCCCCGGGTCGATCTGCTCGGGCGCCACCTCGAACACCTCGGATGCGGTCGCCGTGTGCACGTCTTCGCCGCGCTTGAAGATCTCTTCGAGCACCGGCTCCCTGGCGATGTGCGCGAGCACCCGCAACTCGATCTGGGAATAGTCGACCGAGATCAGCAGGCACTCGTCCTCTGCCTCGAAGCAGCCGCGGATCTCGCGGCCCAGCGGAGTGCGGATCGGGACGTTCTGCATGTTGGGGTTGGTGCTCGACAGACGCCCGGTCTGAGCCACCGTCTGCAGAAAGGTGGTGTGGATTCGCGAGCGCTCGTCCACAAGTTGGGGCAGCACGTCCAGGTAGGTCTTTGTGAGCGTCGAGAGCTCTCGCCAGCGCTCGATGCACGGCACGATCTCGTGCTCCTCGCGAATCGCCTGCAATACACGAGCGTCGGTGGAGAAGCCCGTCTTGCCGCGACGCTTGCGCGACAGGCCGAGCTTGACGAACAGGATCTCCCCCAGCTGCTGAGGAGAGCCGATCGTGAACTCCTCCTCGGCGAGCTCGTAGATGCGCGTCTCCAGCGTCGAGATCTCCTCGCGCACGCGCGCGGTGATCTCCTGCAGACGCTCCACGTTGAGCCGCACGCCGAGCACCTCCATCTCGCGCAGCACCGATACCAGCGGGAGCTCGATGTCTCCCATCACGCCCTCGAGCCCGCGCTCGGCTATCTGCTCGCGTTGCCAGGCAGCCAGCGCGCCGGTGAGCAGCGCCTCGGCCGCCACGGGATCTTCGACATTCGCGACGAGCCCGCGCTCCTCGCACAGCTCGGCGAATGGGTAGCCACGCCGGGCCGGCTCGAGCAGGTAGGCGCCAAGCAGCGTGTCGTGGACGAGCCCGGGCGGCACGACGCCGAGCGCCTTTGCGTCGTGCGCGACCACGGCTCGCTCGCCGCACGCCTCCACCAC
>DATHPT010000243.1:0-5029 GCA_035483615.1 Solirubrobacteraceae bacterium
GCTCAGTGGTGTGGCGTTTGGGGCAACGGACCGTCGGCTCAGTGTGTGGTGTTCGGGCCTGGGACCGTTGCGCCCAGTAGGGTGGCGCGGCATGAGTGAGCCGCTGCCGATCGCCGTGCTCGTTTCGGGCGCCGGTACGAACCTGCAGGCGCTGCTTGAGACCGTTCATGGCCAGGAGGCGCAGGTGGTGGCAGTCGCGTCCGGATCCCCCGGGGCGCCGGCGCTCGAGCGGGCAGCGTCACGGGGGGTGCGCACGGCGGTGTTCGAGCGCTCCGATCACCCCGACCGCGAAGCCCGCGATCTGGCGATGGCCGACTGGCTGGAGGGGCAGGGCGTGCGCCTGGTGGTGCTCGCGGGCTACATGGAGCTGCTGAGCGCCACCTTCCTGGAGCGCTTTCCGGGTGCTGTCATGAACGTGCATCCCTCGTTGTTGCCTGCCTTTCCAGGCCTGCATGCCATCGAGCAGGCCCTCGCCTACGGGGTGAAGGTGTTCGGAGTGACGGTCCACTTCGTAGACGCGGGCGTGGACAGCGGGCCGGTGATTTTGCAGCGTGCGGTGGAGATCCCCGGCGCACGTGACCCGGATGAGGTCCTGCGGGCGCTGCGCCCGCTGGAGCACTCGCTGCTGCCCGAGGCGGTGCGCCTGTTCGCGCGTGGAGCGCTGCGGGTCGATCTCGACAATCCACGACGAATCGCGATCGACGGGCCCGTGGACGAGGCGTCCTGAGGCACACGTGGCTCGCGGACGAGGCGTGCCGACGTCCATGCGCTCGGGCCGCCGTGCGGGATAGGCTGCGGGTAGATGGCAGCTGACAGCGGGCAGAGCGGCATCGAGCGTGCCGAGCGGGCACAGGTGCGCGTGCGCCGGGCGCTGCTGTCGGTGTCCGACAAGGCCGGGGTCCTCGACTTCGCTCGGGGCCTGGTGGAGCTTGGTGTCGAGATCGTCTCGACCGGCGGCACCGCCCGCACGCTGGCTGACGCCGGCGTTCCGGTGCGCACGATCGAGGACTTCACGGGCTTCCCGGAGATGATGGACGGGCGCGTGAAGACGCTCCACCCGCGTCTGTATGCGGGACTGCTGGCGGTGCGCGACAGCGACGAGCACCTGCAGGCGGCGGCTGAGCACTCGATCGAGCCGGTGGACCTGGTGTGCGTGAACCTCTATCCCTTCGAGCAGACGGTGGCGCGCGGTGACGCCTCCGACGCGGAGATCGTCGAGAACATCGACATCGGCGGACCCACCATGATCAGGGCGGCCGCCAAGAACCACGCGTTCACAGCCGTGGTAGTCGACCCGGCTGACTACGAGGGCGTGCTCGCCGAGCTGCGCGACGGCGAGGCTCGCCTGTCGCCGGCCACACGTCAGCGACTTGCCGCGGTGGCGTTCGCCTGCACGGCGCGCTATGACGCGGCGATCTCGCGCTGGTTCGCGGCCCGCACCTACGAGGGCTTCCCGCCGCGCTGGGCGAGCAGCTACGAGAAGGTCATGGACCTGCGCTACGGAGAGAACCCGCATCAGCGCGCCGCTTTCTATGCCGAAGCTGGTGCGCCCACGCATCTGCTCGCCGGTGTGAATCAGCTGCACGGCAAGGAGCTGTCGTTCAACAACCTGCTCGACCTGTCCTCCGCCCGCGAACTGGTGGAGGACTTCTCCGCGCCCGCGTGCGCGATCGTCAAGCACAACAACCCCTGCGGCTGCGCGCTCGGGGCGACCGGCCAGGAGGCCTATGAACGCGCCTTCGCGTGCGATCCCATGAGCGCCTATGGCGGGGTGATCGCCCTCAACAGGCGGGTCGATCTCGCCTCTGCGCAGGCATTGTCCAAGCAGTTCATCGAGGTGTTGCTCGCCCCGGGCTTTGACCCGGCGGCGCTGGAGGTGCTGAGTGAGAAGAAGAACGTGCGGCTGCTGGAGCTCGCGGACTGGCCTGCCCGCGGTGAGGGCATGGAGGAGAAGCCGGTGATCGGCGGGGTGCTCTCGCAGAGTCGCGACAGCGTGTCGGAGACCCGCGAGCAGATGCGGGTGATGAGCATCACGGGGCCCGCCGAGGAGCAGTGGGAGGACCTGCTGTTCGCCTGGAAGGTGTGCCGTCATGTGCGCTCCAACGCGATCGTGATCGCAGCCAGGAACGCCACGATCGGCATCGGCGCCGGCCAGATGAGCCGTGTGGACGCGGTCCGCATCGCGATCGAGAAGGCCCGCGACGCTCAGCCCGAGCTGCTTGTTGGGGCCGCGCTTGCATCCGACGCCTACTTCCCGTTCGCCGACGGACCGCAGCTTGCGATCGACGCCGGAGTGACCACGATCATCCAGCCGGGAGGCTCCGTGCGCGACGAGGAGGTCGTGGCGGCCGCCGACGCAGCCGGGGTGGCGATGGTGGGCACGGACGTCCGGCACTTCCGGCACTAGCCAACCCCTGGAAAAGGGACTGGCCAACCCCTCGAAATGACGTGCGCACGGGAGCCTCGTGGCGAGGAGGCCCTTGACATCCCCTAGTTAACGATATATCGTGAGCGTACTTTGATAGATCACGATAGGAGTTAGATATGTTCGCTCAGGCGATATATGCAACCCATGGGGGATGCTGCGCAAGCGGCGATCCCCGCTATGACCTCAGGGAGCACTGGCGCGCGATGACCGGACGCGGCGGCAGTGGGTCTCCGGGCCGTGGCGGCCGTCACGGCCACCACGGTGGCCATGGGCCGCGGGACTTCGGTCCCGGCGGACGCGGTGGTTTCGAGGGCTTTCCCTTCGGCGGGTTCGGTCCCGGTCCCGGCGGTGGAGGCGGTCGCTTCGGCCGCCGCTCTCGCAAGGCCCGTCGCGGAGACATCCGCACCGCCGCGTTGCTGTTGCTGGCCGAGGAGCCACGCAACGGCTACCAGATCATGCAGGAGCTGCAGGAGCGCAGCGAGGGGGTCTGGCGCCCCAGCCCAGGATCGGTCTACCCGGCCCTGCAGCAGCTCGAGGACGAGGGTCTGATCCGTGCCGAGGAGGGCGGCGGACGCACTGGCAGGGTATTCGAGCTGACCGAGGCCGGCACGGCCCATGTGAACGAGCGCGACGCTGACGCCTCGGCTCCCTGGGAGCAGATGAGCGGCGACGTCAGCGACCAGGCGTTCGAGCTGATGGGCACGATGCGTGAGGTGGGCTTCGCCTTCACGCAGGTGATGCGCACCGGCAGTGAGGCCCAGATCGCAGAGGCCCGCAAGCTGCTGGTGGCGGTCCGCCGCGATCTCTACCGTATCCTCGCTGATGGAGACCCCACGACATCAGGAGCAGAGGACTAGCGGGTGAGCAAGGCCAATTCGTCGACCCTCGATGGCATCGCTCCCGCGGGCCCCGCTGCTGCCGGCGGATCCCACGGGAGCGATCCCGCCATCTCGGTCACCGGGCTCAGCAAGAGCTATGGGGAGATCGAGGCGGTGCGGGGAATCGACTTCGAGGTGGCGCACGGAGAAACCTTCGGCTTCCTTGGCCCGAACGGGGCGGGCAAGTCGACCACGATCAGCATGCTGTGCACGCTTGCGCACCCGACCGGCGGCTCGGCGCGCGTCGCCGGCATGGACATCGTGCGCGAGCGCGACAGTGTGCGGCGCAACATCGGCCTCGTGTTCCAGGACACGACGCTCGACAACTACCTGTCGGCCGAGCAGAACCTGCGCCTGCACGCCGAGCTGTACGGGATGCCCCGCGAGACGATCGCGCCGCGCATGAGGACCGTGCTCGAGATGCTGCAGCTGTGGGAGCGGCGCGAGAGCCTGGTGGGCACCTTCTCGGGTGGGATGAAGCGGCGCCTGGAGATCGCGCGCGGGTTGCTGCACTCGCCCAGGGTGCTGTTCCTCGATGAGCCCACGATCGGCCTCGACCCCCAGACCCGAAGCTCGATCTGGAGCTACATCAAGAGCCTGGAAGGCGAGCAGGACATCACAATCTTCCTCACCACCCACTACATGGACGAGGCCGAGCACTGCGATCGCATCGCGATCATGGACCGCGGCAAGATCGTGGCGCTCGACACGCCCCAGGCGCTGAAGGCGAGCGTGGGCAAGGATCGCGTGCAGATCCACACCCCCGACGAGGCGGCGGCGATCGAGGCTTTGCGTGAGCGCTTCGGGATCGAGGCGCAGATGGCCGAAGGCGCGGTCACCTTCGGGGTCGCCGAGGGCGAGCAGTTCGTCCCGCGCCTGTTCTCGGAGCTTGGACAGCCGATCAGCGCGGTGAACGTCGCGCGGCCGTCGCTCGACGATGTGTTCATGTCCTATACAGGAACCACGATCCGGGACGCCGAGGCGGGCTCCACCGACATGATGCGCAACATGGCGCGGATGATGAGTCGCTGATGGCTACCGAGACCCAGGCGACCGAGGCTCAGCCGGGCATCTCCGTCGAGCGGCCCGTACACGAGCTCGCGCGTCCACACGTGCCTGCGCGCAGCCTGCGCAGCGAGCTGCGCGCGATCAAGGCGGTGTGGCGCCGCGAGCTGATCCGCTTCAGCCGCGATCGCCTGCGCATCCTGACCTCGCTCATACAGCCGTTCCTGTTCCTGTTCGTGCTGGGCACGGGGCTCTCCACGCTCGTGTCGAGCAGCACCCATGGGGTCAACTTCCGCACGTTCATCTACCCGGGCGTGCTGTGCATGGCGGTGATGTTCACCGCCATGTTCTCCGCCGCCTCGATCGTGTGGGACCGTGAGTTCGGCTTTCTGCGCGAGATGATGGTGGCCCCGGTGCGACGCAGCTCGATCGTGCTCGGCAAGTGCTTCGGAGGCGCCACGGTGGCGGCCTTCCAGGGCGTGATCGTGATGGCGATCGGCCCGCTCGTGGGGGTTCACTACACGCTGGGCTTGCTGCTCGAGGTGTTCGCGTTGCTGCTGCTGCTCGCCTTCTCGATCACCGCGTTCGGGATGATGGCAGCGGCGCGGGTCACTCAGATGCAGTCGTTCATGGCGCTGATGCAGATGGCGATCATGCCGATGTTCTTCCTCTCTGGGGCGCTGTTCCCGGTGAACAAACTGCCGCCCTGGCTGGCGGT
>DATHPT010000244.1:0-4362 GCA_035483615.1 Solirubrobacteraceae bacterium
TCGGTCGCCTCGCTCACCTTCGGGGCCAAGCGGATCGCCGCCGAGAACGCCGCCTACAAAGGCTCGGGCGCCCCGCAGTGCATCCCCCCTCACCTCGGGCTCTCAGACATCCTGCCGGGCACCCACCTCGCCGTCTCGCCGCTGCCGGACTCGCTGGACTCCTCCTATGAGACCCAGATCAGCTTCCTCGGATACCCGGCGAGCGCGCTGTCCTCAATCTCCGTCGACGGCGCCGCAAGTGGCGGGCACTCGGGGCGCCTGGAGGCCTACTCCCAGGGCGACGGCGCCAGCTTCGTGCCCTCCAAGGCCTTCCAGCCGGGCGAGACCGTCGTGGTGCACGGCAAGCTGACGGTCGCCGGCCACACCACATCGTTCGCATTTCACTTCACCACGGCGATCCGCGACCCGATCGGGCATCCTGCGTCGACCCCCAAACCCGCCGGCAAGGCAAGCGAACTGCTCGCGTTCCACTCGCGCCCGGAACTGCACCCGCCGGTCGTGACCGTCACTGCGTCCTCACCGCTTGAGGCCCCCGGAGACCTGTTCCTGGCGCCCTATTCCGGCCCCGGCCAGGACGGCCCGATGATCGTCGACAGCGCCGGCAACCTCGTGTGGTTCGACCCGCTGCCCTCCGGCACCGAGTCCACCGATCTGCAGGTCCAGCAGTACGAAGGCAAACCGGTGCTCACCTGGTGGCAGGGCTATATCCCGCCGCAGGGCTTCGGACAGGGCGAAGACGTGATCACCGACTCCTCCTACCACCAGATCCTGCGCATGCGCGCGGGCAACGGCCTGCTGGCGGATCTGCACGAATTCAAGATCACGCCCCAGAACACCGCGCTGGTGACGGTGTTCGACCCGATTCGCTGCAACCTGTCGAGCATCGGTGGCCCGCGCAACGCGGCCGTCACCGACAGCCTGTTTCAGGAAATCGACCTGAAGACCCATCTCGTCAGGCGCGAGTGGCATCCGCTCGACCACGTCGCGCTGTCGCAGTCCGACGCATCGGCGACGTCCTCCTCGGAGGAATGGCCCTATGACTACTTCCACCTCAACTCGATCGACCCGCTGCGCAACGGGTCGACCCTGATCTCCTCGCGCAACACCTCCGCGCTGTACGAGCTGAGCCCGAGCACCGGCCAGGTGATCGCTCAGATAGGGGGCAAGCACGGCTCTGAGAAACTTGGTGCAGGCACCTCCACCGCCTACCAGCACGACGCCGAGGAACTGCCCAACGGCGACTTCAGCATCTTCGACAACGGCGGCGTGCCGAAGGTCCATCCCCAGTCCCGCGGGCTGATCGTCTCGGTTGACCCCACCACGAAAACCGAGACGCTGGTCGACGAGTACGAGCACTCCAAACCGCTGTCCGCCGGCAGCCAAGGCAACATCCAGCTGCTCGAAAACGGCGACATGTTCATCGGCTGGGGCGCCGAACCGTACTTCTCGGAGTACACCGCCTCAGGGGCGCTCGTGTTCGACGCCCACCTGCCGGCGAAAACCCAGTCCTACCGCAGCTACCGCTTCCCCTGGTCGGGCACCCCATCCGGCGGTCCGTCGGTGGCGGCAGCCCCTGGAGCCGGCGACACGGTGACCGTGTACGCGAGCTGGAACGGCGCCACCAACGTCGCGAGCTGGCGTGTGCTCACGGGAGCCAGCACAGCACAGCTCGCAGCCACCGCCAGCGCCCCCAGGGCAGGCTTTGAGACCTCGATCTCCACCCCCGGCAAACCGGCCTACGTTGCGGTGCAGGCGCTGGACGCTGCGGGCAACCTGCTCGGCACCTCTCACGCCATCAAGGGCTGACGGCCACGCCAACGGTCGAGGCCGGCCGCCTCAGCCGACCTGCCCCATCGCCTGCTCCAGGTAGGGAGCGAGCAACGTTGCGGCGGCAAGCGCTCCTTCGCGCGGCGAGCCATGCGGCATCGTGACGTAGCTGATCGCCAACCGCACGATCGAGTCGGCAAGCAGCTCCGAGTCCTTCTCGCTCACGTCGGGCCAGCCGGAGCGCATCACCTGACACACCCGCTCGGAGGCCCATTCGAGCACAGGGCGACTCTGGGTGGTGATCAGCGGCAACATCCCGCCCGTGCCGTCGTCTTCGAGCAGCAGCCGCATCAGCGGATCCTCGGAGGCGACGCTGAGGAAGACCTCGAGGCCCGCCGCCAGGGCCGCCTTCGGATCGTCGACGTGCTCGAGGATCGCCTGCTCGACCACTTCCAGGAAACGTGCTCCCTCGCGGATCACGAACTGCTGGGCGAACTCGTCGCGCGTGCCGAGCTCCTTGTAGAGCGTCTGACGGCTCACCCCGGCGGCGCGCGCCACATCGGACATCGTGATCTGCGCCCACGGTCGATCCTCGAGCAACCTGCGCGCGGCGTCGAACAGCGTGTCGCGCAACAGCTGGCGGGCAGCCACTCGGTAGGGGGCGACGCTCGTCAAGGATTGGTGGCGGGCGAGCCGTAGCGCCTCAGCACGCGTCGGCGTGCTCGCGGGTGGATGTTCATGCGCGACAGATCACCTTCGTAGTGCTCGAGCAAGCGACGATCCATGATACGCCGCCACAGCGGTGGGATCGTGGCCGTGAGGATCATCCCGGCGTAGCCGGTGGGAAGCTGGGGCGCCTCGTCGAAGTGGCGCAGCGACTGGTAGCGGCGCAGTGGGTTGGCGTGGTGGTCGGAGTGGCGCTGCAGGTGGTAGAGCAGCACGTTGGAAGCCACGTTGTTGCTGTTCCAGCTGTGCTCGGGACGGGTGCGCTCATAGCGGCCGTCCTCGCGCTTTGAGCGCAGCAGGCCATAGTGCTCGAGATAGTTGACGACCTCGAGCAGCGAGAAGCCGATCACGGCCTGGATCAGCAGATAGGGCAGCACGACCGGGCCGAACACGAGCGCCAGACCCGCGAACAGCACGAGCGACATCGCCCAGGCGTTGAAGATGTCGTTGCGGATGCTCCAGAAGCGGTGCCCCTCGCGCTCCAGGTGCTCGCGTTCGATCTCAAGCGCCGAGCGCAGGCTGCCGATCACCGTGCGCGGCAGGAACTCGTAGAAGCTCTCGCCCATCCGCGCGCTGGCGGGATCCTCGGGCGTGGCCACCCGCACGTGATGACCGCGGTTGTGCTCGACGAAGAAGTGCCCGTAGCCGGTCTGCGCAAGCGCCACCTTGCTCAGCCAGCGCTCGGAGCTGGCGCGCTTGTGGCCGAGCTCGTGGGCGGTGTTGATCGCCACGCCCGCCACCATTGCCACGGTCAGGGCCAGCCCGATCGATTCGAAGACCGACAGGTCGCCGCTGGACCACATCCAGCAGGCGAAGATCAGACCGGCGTACTGAAGCGGCAGGAACAGGTAGGTGCACCAGCGGTAGTAGCGGTCCTGCTCGAGCCACTTGATGACGCTGTCGGGTGGATTGGAGGCGTCGAGCCCCGCAAAGGCGTCCAGCAGCGGGAACACCCCGAAGATCAGTACCGGCCCGTAGAACCACAGCACACCGAGGCCGGTCGCTTCGACCAACCCCCAGGAGATAAACGGCAGCAGCGGCACGATCAGCCCCAGCAGCCACGCATAGCGCTTGTGATCGCGCCAGGTCGGTGTTGCCATCTGCGCCTGGTCGGGCGCTACCGCTTCTGCAGAGCTCATCTCTTGACTACCTCCTTGGAGGATCGACCCTTCCCAATCTGGTTTACAATCATAGCATCGATGTAAACCTTTATGACCGGGAAGCTTTCGATGTCTCGTTCAACTCCCGTCGGCGACCTTCAGGACGAGCTTGCCCACGTTCTCGCCCGCGAACAGCTTCAGAAGCGCCTCCGGAAAGCTCTCGAAGCCCTCCACCACGTCCTCGCGTGCGATCAGCCGCCCGTCGGCGATCCAGCCGGCCATCTCCTGCATGGCCTCGCCCGCGCGGCCCATGTAGTCGACCACCACGAACCCCTCCATGCGGGCGCGGTTGACCAGCAGCGACATGTAGTTGGACGGACCCCTGAACGTGTCGTTGTTGTACTGGGAGATCGCTCCGCAGATCGCCACGCGCGCTCCGCGCGCCAGGCGGGCGAGCACCGCGTCAAGAATCTCGCCGCCGACATTGTCGAAGTACACGTCCACGCCCTCCGGGCAGTGCTCGCGCAGCGCGACGTTCACATCCTCGGCCTTGTAGTCGATGGCCGCGTCGAAGCCGAGCTCATCGACGATCCATTTGCACTTCTCCGGCCCCCCCGCGATCCCCACCACCCGGCAGCCCTTCAGTTTCGCGATCTGCCCGACCACACTGCCGACGGCGCCCGCTGCACCCGAGACCACGACGGTCTCGCCCTCTTTGGGGACTCCGACCTCGAGCAGGCCGAAGTAGGCGGTCATGCCGGGCATCCCG
>DATHPT010000245.1:0-5169 GCA_035483615.1 Solirubrobacteraceae bacterium
CTCGCGCCATCTCAGGCAAACGCTTAGGGCCAAGCACCATCAGGGCGACCGCTCCCAGGAACAGCAGGTGGACCGGGCTCTCGATTCCCATGTGTCCAGGCTAGCGCGCCTTGCTCGCATCAGACGCATCTCTGCGGCCCGGCCGGCGCCCAACAGCTTCGACGCCGCCCAGGCTCGTACTCTCTTGCCCGTGGCGCAGGAGCCCTCGCCCCAGCCAGGCCGTCCCTACCCACCGCCGCCGGAGAGCGAGCCGTTCTGGCCGGCGCAGGCCACGATCCTCGCCGCGATCCTGCTGCAGGTCACGTTGCCCAAGCGACTTGCGGCCGGTCCCGTATGGCTGGTTCCCGGTCTCGAGGGAGCCCTGCTGCTCGGCATGTTCATGGCCACCCCGCGGCAGCTCGAGCACGAGCATCCACGGCGTCGTCGCGCCGCACTCGGGCTGACCGCGTTCGTGACCGCCGCCAACATCTACTCGCTCGCCGCGCTCACCCACATCCTGTTGCAGGGGAAAGTCTCCAACGGTCACGAGCTGATCGTCTCGGGCGTTCTGATCTGGCTCACCAACTTCCTGATTTTCGGTCTCTGGTACTGGGAGATGGACCGCGGCGGCCCCGGCAAGCGCGCCGCAGGGCTGGATCGCGCGCCCGACTTCCTGTTCCCACAGATGTCCGACGACCGCGTGGAGCCCCGCGACTGGCGCCCGAAGTTCATCGACTACCTATATGTGTCGCTGACCAACGCCACTGCCTTCTCGCCCACCGACACGATGCCTCTGACGGCCACCGCGAAGATGACGATGGGCATCCAGGCGCTGGTGTCGCTCGTGACGATCGGGCTGATCGTCTCACGCGCGGTGAACATCCTGGCCTAGACAGCGGCACAGTTGCATCGGGGTCGGCAGCCATCCCCGTCGCCGCCTATCGTCCATAGGTCATGGACGGCCTTCTGCAAGCCTCGTTCTCCAAGGGCGAGGCGGTGCTTCGCTTCCCCTACGACGACGACCTGCGCAGGCTGCTGCGGGCGATCCCGGGTCGTCGCTGGGATCCGGAGCAGCGAGCCTGGATCGTGCCGCTGGATCCCGAGCGCGCACAGGCCGTGACGCTGTTGCTCAGAAGCCTGCCGCGACCGCCGCTCCTGGAGGAGCCCCTGGCACGAGCGCTCGAACGCCAGCGGGCGCTGCGCAGCCACGACGAGTGCGTGCTCGACGTGGCGCGGCCCAACGAGAGCTGGTGGCTGACGTTCGCGACCGACCGCGCTCCCGAGATCGTGGCGAGACTGCTAGAGCATCCCGACGCTCAGGAGCTGCCCACGATCGGCCGTGCGCTGATCCCGCTCGACGAGCACGCGGGGCGACTCGTGGACACGCTGCCGGCCGCCGCCGGACGCCTGCGGCTGAGCGAAGACGCGGCGCATGCCCTGACCGAGGTGTCCCAGCGCCCGGCAGCCCGCCCAGGTGCGATGACCCACGATGTCGAGCTGCGCCGCGACCGTCGCAAGCAGCACTGGGTCCTGATCGCCGCCGAGCACGCGCCGCTCGCCAGGGTGCTCGCCGCGCGCGCGGGCCTGCGCGCGCTGGAGGGGCCGGAGGGCACCTTTGCGATCGCAGCCGTGGAGCACGATGCCCATTTGATCGCGGAGCTGCTTGACCAGCTCGAGATGGCGGGCATCGATCCCCGTGCGCAGAGCTGGCTGGCCCGCGCGACCACCTGGCACGGCACGATCGACGTCGCGGGCTCACCCGAGGAGCCCGTGTTCCTCCTGCTCGGCGACCACACCCGCCTGCCGCCCGAGATCCGCGAGCGGGCGATCAGCGCGCCGGGAGGCGCCACCGTGCCGCTGACGCTCGACTCATGGCGCCAGCTCGAGCAGGGCATGCGGGGCTTCCTCAGCACTGCCGCGCGCCGCTGCATAGCCGCGCTGAAGGAAGGTCGCCCTGCGCCCCCTGCTGTGCTCGAGATCTCGACCGCCCATGAGGACCCCACCTTCGTGCTCGCGCCCGGGCACGACACCACACAACTGGAGGCATTCGGAGCGCTCTCCGGCGCCACGCCCCCGCGGCCGAGCGGGGGCGCCCGCGCCGTGGGCGCCCGTGGACGCGACCACGGCCAGCTGCCCGCGATCCGCGCCGACCCGTTCTGCGTGGAGGAACTGGACCGCTTCCTGTCCGAGCGAGACATCTGGATCGAGCCGGACGCGCTGGTGGTGCTGCAGGAGATCCGCGAGCAACATTCGCAGGCGGCGGGACTCGTGGCTCTCTCCTGCGCCACCGACGCTGCCGTGGAGGTCTCCGGGCTCGGTGGCGAGCTGAAGCCCTTCCAGCGTGCCGGCGTCAGCTATCTGCTGGCCCAGCGTCGTGCGTTCCTCGCCGATGAGCAGGGACTCGGCAAGACGATCGAGGCGCTTGCCACGTTGGAGGCCGACGGCGCCTATCCCGCGGTGGTGGTGTGCCCCGCAAGCCTGAAGCTCAACTGGATGCGCGAGCTGGAGCGCTGGCTGCCGGGGCGCAGCGCCCAGGCGCTCAGCGGGACCGGCATGCGCGGGCGACGCCCGGACGCCGATGACGCTCGGGAGGACACGGCGGACGAGCCAGGTCCCCCTGGCGGAGCCCCGATCCCGCCCGCGGACATCACGGTCGTCAACTACGACATCCTCGCCGCGCGCGCCCCGGCGCTTGCCGCGCTGGCGCCCAGAGCGCTGGTGCTCGACGAGTCCCATTACTGCAAGAACGCCGCCGCCAAGCGCACCCAGGCAGTGGCGCGCCTGGCCGGAAGCGTTCCAGCCGACGGCCTCGTGCTCGCCCTCACGGGGACCCCCGTGATGAACCGCCCGCCGGAGCTGATCTCCCAGCTGCGCATCCTCGGGCGTCTCGCCGACTTCGGCTCGGGCGCCCAGTTCGGACGGCGCTTCCGCGGCCCCGACGCCCATGTGCGTCTGCACTGGCATCTGCGCTCGCGCTGCTTCGTGCGGCGGCTGAAGGCCGACGTGCTGCCCCAGCTGCCACCAAAGACGCGCACCGTGGTGCCGGTGGAGCTCGACAACGAGGCCGAGTACCGGCTTGCCGAGACCGACGTGATCGCGTGGCTGCGCTCGCGCCCACTTGACCTCGGCGAGCTCGACGCGAAAATCGCCGCAGCCCTACGCGCCGAGCGATTGGTGCGGCTCAACGCGCTGAAGATGCTTGCCGCCCGCGGAAAGCTGCACGCCGCACTCGCCTGGATCCACGACTTCTGCTCCTCCGGTGAGCGGCTGGTCGTTTTCGCCCGCCACCGCGAGGTCCAGCGCGCGGTGATCGAGCGCTTTCCGCATGCCCTGCACATCCTCGGCGAGGACAGCCACGCCGCAAGAGACGCCTCGGTGAGCGCCTTCCAGGCCGCCAACGATTCCGAGAACCAGCTGATCGTGTGCTCGCTGGAGGTCGCCGGCCAGGGCCTCACGCTCACCCAGGCCTCGAACGTCGCCTTCCTGGAGCTCGACTGGACCCCGGCCAAGCATGATCAAGCGGAGGACCGCTGCCATCGCATCGGCCAGCAGGATGCGGTCAACGCCTGGTACCTGCTGGCAGCCGGCACGATCGACGAGACGATGGCCAACCTGCTGGAGCGCAAGCGCGCGATCATCAACGCCGTCACCGACGGGCGCGAGGAGGACGACGAGGGCATCGTCGACGCGCTCGTCCGCGAGCTCGCAGGCGAGCCCTACAGGCACCTGCGCGCCGTGGCCTGACCACCGGCCGGCGCCGAATCGCCGGCCCGACTGTCGCAAACTCGCGGTCGCGAAGGCCCACTTGACCGACCCCCACCGGGGCAAGCTCACCTAGTCCTAAGAATGGAAAGAGTCGTAAATTGGGGATCGCTCGGCATACCCAACGGTGGACATTATTGGGACGGTTCGGCTAGGGTTCGCAGCAAGTTTCTGTCTGAGCAGTAGTTCGCCCGAGGGGAGCTGATGTTGTTGAGATCGAGGCGTAGGTGTCAAGATGAAGGTTGTCGGTCGCTGGATCTTCCATCGAAGGGATCGCGTCTTCTGGGCTTGCCTCTTTTGTGCTTCTGCGCCGTCCTGGCGGTTCTGACCGCTGTGGTCCTACCTACGACTGCCGCCTCCGCTCGCCTCCAGGCTACACCTACGACGAAAACGACCGTCTAGCAAAAGCTGGAGCAACGGCCTACGAATACGACACGTCGAACAACCCCACAAAGATTGGCAGCGACGAATACACCTACGACAAAGCCTCGGAGCTTGAAAAAGGCACCAGCCTCAAATACACCTACGACGAACTGGGTGAGCGAACCAAAACAACGCCCACCACAGGTCCGGCGACCACATACGGATACGATCAGTCCGGAAACCTCATCTCAGTCGCACGCCCTGAAGAAGGCGCAACACCCAAGATCGAAGACACCTATGCTTACGACGGCGCTGGCCTACGCGCTTCGCAAATAATCAAAGGGACAACAAGCTACCTTACGTGGGACATGAGCAAAGGACTTCCGCTACTTGTCTATGACGGGACCAACGATTACATTTACGGTCCAAGCGGACTTCCCATCGAGCAAATCAACAACACGACCGAAAAAGTGCAGTATTTGCACCGTGACCAAGCCGGAAGCACACGCCTACTGACGGGATCGACGGGCACGGTCGAAGGTAAGTGCACATTCGGTGCCTACGGCGGGGCCACCTGCGAAGGGACGGCCAGCACGCCGTTCGGCTACGACGGCCAGCTTACGAACAGTGACACGGGGCTGATCTATCTGCGAGCGCGGGTTTACGATCCGACGACGGCGCAGTTCCTCAGCGTCGATCCGGCGGTGTCGATCACGCGGGCGCCCTACAACTACGCCGAAGATAACCCGCTCAACGAGGCCGACCCGACCGGGCTCGGGAACTGGCTCGGCCTCGGAATCTCCTCACCCGGTGAAGTTCTGTTCCCGCGTGGGGGATCGGGACAGGCGTGTATCGGCAGTTCCGTGAGCATAGGCGCCGTCACCATCGGTGGAGAAGCGTGCTACGTGCACACTCCGCACGGTGAAGGTATTGCGCTCACACCGAGCATTACGGCGGGACCAGGCTTTGGCGTCAATGTTCACGCTGGCGCGGGCGAAAGCAATACGTGTCGTCCAAGCGAATACGGTGGACCCTTTAGTCAGGCGAGCGGTAGTGCGTCGGCTG
>DATHPT010000246.1:0-7956 GCA_035483615.1 Solirubrobacteraceae bacterium
CCGGCTACTGCCTGGGCGCACGGCTCGGCTGGCGCATCGCGACCGCTCATCCTGACCGGGTGACGGCACTCGCGGGCTTCCACGGCGGCGGCCTGGTCACCGATGACGAGGACAGCCCTCACCACAGCGCGGGCGAGCTGACAGCGGAGGTCTATCTCGGCCACGCCGACAACGACCGCAGCATGACCCCCGAGAACATCTCCATACTCGAGCAGGCACTGGACGAGGCCGAGGTGATCTACCGTTCAGAGGTCTACGCGGGCGCCGCCCACGGGTACACCATGGCCGACACATCCATGTACGACGAGGGCGCGGCCGAGCGCCACTTCGACGCGCTGTTCGCGCTGCTGGACCGAACGATCTGAACACCCGAGCCAGCTTGGGCTGCCAGTTCGTCTTTGGCAGGCCGCCGTCGGTGACCCAGTTCGCGCCGTGACATTGGCAGTTCGCGGAGTGGCGAGCAGAACGACGACGGTCGCCACTTCTCAGCCGCCAGCGCGCAGGACGCGACGCCGTCCTGCCGATGAGAGTACGGTCAAGAGACCTGAGTTCGCTATCGGGCTACCTACCGATCAGTGATAACGGCGCGTGGTCCGTCGCGACAGGAATGTCGAGACGAGGAGGAGCACCATGAGTGCCGACCAGTCAGCCGCCCCTGACACGATTGTTCTCATCCACGGGCTGTGGATGACACCGCTCAGCTGGGAGCATTGGAGCGAGCGCTTCAAGGCTCGTGGCTACAAGGTTCTCGCACCGGCGTGGCCGGGCATGGACATCGAGATCGAGCAGCTCCGCCAGGACACCAGTGCGATCGATGACCTCGGGATCGAGGAAATCATTGACGCATACGACTCGACCATCCGCGCCCTCGCCACCCCACCGATCATCATGGGGCACTCATTTGGGGGAGCATTCACGGAGATCCTGCTCGACCGCGGCCTCGGAGCGGCCGGCGTCGCCATCGACGCGGCCGGCGTGCGGGGAATCACGAAGCTCCCCTTCTCCACGCTGCGGTCAGGGTTTCCGATACTCAAGAGCCCGCTGAACAGGCATCGCGCGGTGCCACTCACGTTCGACGAGTTCCACTACTCGTTCACCAACACCATGAACGACGAGGACGCCCGAGCGGCATTCGAGCGCTACGCCGCTCCCGGCCCCGGGCGCGTGCTCTTCGAAGGCGCCTTCGCGAACTTCAACCCCCGTACGGCGCTGCAGCTCGACTTCAAGAACGACGACCGGGCGCCACTGCTGCTCATCGCCGGAGGCTCAGACCACGTTGTGCCGGCATCGATCGACAAGGCCACATCAGAGCGCTTCCAGCGGAAGTCGAGTGCGCTCACCGACTACAAGGAGTTCCCCGACAGATCACACTTCACAGTCGGCCAGAAGGGCTGGGAGGAGGTCGCCGACTACGCGCTCGACTGGGCCGCCCAGCACGCGCGGGTCGGAGCTCCGGCATAAGCCGAGCGGCGACCCATCCGCCCTGGTCGGCGCGGACGCAAGCCTGATCGACAACCGGGGAGGGGACTGAAGCTGCACAGAAGCTATACTTAGGGCTACCTAACATGCTTCGTCTTTCCTTCCACAGGCATACCGAGACCCGGCACAAGCTCGCCTCCGGCAAGCAAGCCCCTACCCTCGGCGCTCCCGTCCACCACGGCGCTTGTGGATATCGCCTCGAGGCCGCCAGCCGTCGCGCCGGACTCGGCTCGACGCTGGGATGCGACGGCAGTCAGAGACACAGCCGCATCTCATCTCCTCGCTGAGCATCGCGCGCGCAAACAGCCGCGCTCGAGGTCCTCGTGCGCGCTTGATCGGATTCCCATCCGGCCCTACGATCTATCGTCGAATTCCGGGGCTTCAAACGAAATCCAAGGTTGACGCTCTTGAGCGTCCAGTCCAGCCCCGTAGCACACAACCAACCAGCGAGTGTGGGAGACAACGGCATGAATATGGCCAGGACAATCATCGGGGCGGTGGTAATCAGCGCCCTTGCCTTCTCGGCGACGCCGGCATTTGCCGAATTCAAATCGGTGCCCGAAGAAACAAAAGGCAAAGGGGAAGTCGTCGAATTGACATTGGAAGCAGGCGGCGCGACAGTCACCTGTGAAGCATTGGAAGAATTAGCGAGCGCAGCGACCTGGACGATACTGAAAGAAGGCACGGCCTCCACCAAAGGACCGGATCTCCAGTTCAGCATCGGAAAATGGGGAAAATGCACTTTCCACTCCTTAGAAGTCGAAAGCGCCAGCGCCGAAATAACCGCATGTGACTTGGAAATGATCGAGCCGGGCGAAGAAGAAAAAGTCAAAGGCAAGATCGCCGGGACCACGTGTACGATCAAAGCTCTTTCCTGTGAACTCAAGCTCGAACCTTTAGAAAATGAAAGTCTCACCAGCTTGCGCCTGATGGCCAGCGGTGAAAACGATGGGAACATGGTGGTCGAACCGACAGTCACGAACCTCACGACCACCACCAAAGGCGTGTGCCCCGGTGTCAGCTCGAGCAAAGAAGGAAAGCTCAAAGGCCTTGTCGAAGCGACGCAGGTTCAGCCGGGGGACATCCCAGAATTCGCGATATGGGCCTCGCGACTCTTTCTCAGAGAAACAAATAATACGGCGACCGTAACGATAGCTCGTAGATTTGGGGGTCCAAGCAGGTTTGTGAATTTCACCGAGGTGACGCCTATTTCGTTCACTAGACAAGAACCTGCCAGCAACGAATGCGTTACATTAATCTATACCTCACCAGAATTATGCTCGTACAATGTGACCTATAATGCGTTATTGGGCGTAGGAGCCTATAGCCTGCAGATCTTGGGCTTAAACGGCGTTTGGTCAGATGTGGTGATAAGGGGTATATAAGGATCGTCGCGAAGCCCAGTGAGTCACCCGCTGTGGCAAACCCTCCGATTTGGCCACCTTGGCGACGATCCGGATCGTCGCCAAGGTGCGCGAACCAGAGCGCGCATGCCACAAGCGGCCTCCCGATCGTGACCACAGTTCCATCTCCCACCGACAAAGCTCCGTCTCCCCCACCGGCGTGGACTTCACTCGGAGTCGAGCACCCCGATGCCGAGCGCGGCAGCCCAGACTCCTGCCATCTCGACGATGTCACCCCACTCCAGGGCGGCGCCGCGAAGGCTCTCGACGCCCTGAAGCTCTGTGAGATCGCAACGACGAAGCTCACAGCGCTTGAGTCGCGCACCGCGAACGTCGGCTCGCATGAGGTTGCAGCCGTGAAAGCGAACCGAGTCGAGCGCCGCCTCGAGGAAGTCCGATTGCACCAGCACGCAGTCCTCGAACGTGACTCGCTCGAGCCGGCAGAAGCCGAAGGAGGCAAGATCTACGCGGCAGCCGCGAAGCACGACGTCTGTCAGCACCCCCTCTGACAGATCGATGCCCGTCAGGCGGCTGCCTTCGATGGTCACGCTCTTCAACTGAGCGCCGCGTGCGTTCAGATTGGCGAGATCGCAGTCGTTCAGAGCCGCATGGAGGATCCTCAGGTGCTCCAGGTGCGAGCCCGACAAATCGACTCCCACGAGCCTCACCGTGTCGAGGCACACACCCTTGGCGCGCTGATCGACCAGCGAGATCCCCACCAGCTCGATCTCGCTGAGACCTGCATCGTGTCCCAGCGCGGCGATCTCGCCGCGCTCCAGTTGCGCAGGGAGCTCCGGCTTTCTCGGAATGGGTGCAACCGAGCCCATCCCGACAGCCAAGCAGATCCCCCGCCGACCGGCCACGCTCGCCTGCGCCTGCGCCTGCGCTCTCATGAAATCGGACGATCAAGCCGATGACCGTACCGTGAGCACCACCACTGCCCCTTCCACACGATCCTCCGCCACGAGCCGCCGTCACCGGGCGGTGTGCAGCTCAGATGCTCTCAGGCCGTAATCTGATCGCCACACTGGCCGTGATTGCAGTCGCGGCGGTCGGCGCGGCTGTGCTGCTCGTCTCCTCACACGGCCACGGGCGGACCGGCAGCCCGCCTGTGGTCGTCCAACCCGGCGTGAAGACGCTGCAGGGCAGCGTGTTCAGCACCTCCTACGACGCCGGCTGGGTGCTTTCCAGCAAGCGAGACTCGATCGGGGCCGCCCAGTATCAGCTGAGCTCCACCGGAGCGGCGATCAACCCGCTCGGCATCGCCCCGGCGGGAACGGTCGCGATCACCATCAACGAGACGCCCGAATCCTTCTTCTCCTCCGCCCATACCGCCGGAGTGGGTCCCGATCTTGCCGTGCGCCGCCAGAGCGCCGTCCAGCTTCTTCCCCACATCGTCGGAACGCCGAGAGGGGCGCAGCGGACGATCCTCGCGAGTCGGCCTCAGCGCTCGAAGCTGGCGGGAGTCGAAGCGGCGATCGAGTCCTATGGCTACACCTACGCCGGCACCGGAAACATCCAGGTCGACGTTCTCTCGCGAAAGCACGGAGACATCGTCCTGCTCGAACTGAACACCGAGCCATCGCTCAGCTCACAGGGCGAAGCGGCGCTGGAAGCGATCGCGAAGCACTGGCGCTGGCGCTAGACGCCTCCATCTCCAGGGTCCTGCCGCGCCCGGGCCTTCCTAGACGACCCTGACCCCCCAGACGGTCCTCGAAGACTGTCCCGCCTCGAGCCGTATCAGCCCGTCCCCGCTTTGAAACGCATTCGGCGCGCAGGTCATCGGCTCGATCGCCAGGCCCCGGCGCGCTCGCGAGGGGGCGAGGGTGTCCCCGGTGAAGACCTCGATGAACGGGTGATGCTCGTCCACCCACAGCTCCACACACGAGCCGTCGGGTCGGGAGAGCCTTGAGAGCGCCCGTCCAGCGGCGTCGCGCGTCAGATCGGTGAACGCGGAGTCGATGCGAATGTCTCCCAGGCGACGGGGCTTGCGGAAGTCGAGCTCGCCGTGCTCGACCGCTTCGCGGCCTGTGGGAAGCTGACGCTCGTCGTCTGTCAGGACGCGTGTCCGGGCAGGAAGCTCGAGCAGGCAATCGTCGAGGAGCCCTTCGCCGGGAGATATGTACGGGTGCTGACCGGCTCCATACGGGCAGGCGCGTTCGCCGATGTTGACGGCGTCGGTCATCACCGTCAGCCCCTCCTCCCCCAGCTCGTAGGCGACCGACACCTCCAGCGCGAACGGATAGCCAGGCTGGGGGTGCAGTCGGGTGCTCATCACAACCCGGCTGGGCTCCCTCTCCGACGCCTGCCAGGGACGCCAGCGCAACAGACCGTGGATCGCGTTGCGCTTGGCCGGCTCGCTCAGCGCGAGCTCGTGGTCGACGCCATCGAAGCGGTAGCGCCCGTCGGCGAGTCGGTTGGGCCAGGGAATCAGCGGAGCGCCGTGGGCGCCATCGCAGATCTCCTCGATCGGATAGGACTGCAGCACGGGGCGCGCAGCCACCGAGTAGGCCCGCACGCCGCCCCCTACCTCGACGATCACAGCCCGCTGCTCGCCACGGACGATTTCGAACTGCTCACCCGAGGGCGCCAACGTCATGGTCTGTGCAGGGTCGGCCTGTCGAGCATCTCACTACCACCTGAGTTAGAGGGAATGACGCCCAAAGAGACTAGTTGACCCCATGGCGCACCATGCGCGTGACCCAGGGCGCCCGACGAGCGCGGCGATCCCGATGCCCCAGGTGACCAACGCGATGCCAAGGCGTCCGACGAGCTCGATTCTCGGGAGCCCTCTCTGAATATTCGTCCGCTCGCGTGAGTAATCGCGACGAACGGTGTCTATAGGGGTAGTCCAGCTCAACAAAGCGCCCAGCACGGGCACTTCAAGGAGGGAATGCCAGATGAGACGAGTTCTGCTGATGAGCATGGGGACCCTGGCCCTCGCGATCGCCGTTCCGGGCACCGCGCTGGCCCATGGCGACCATGCTCGCCACCATCATCACCATCACCACCGTGCGCATCACGCGAAATTCCGTCACGTGCACATCGGAGCTGGCAGCTCGAGCGGCAATCCCAGCCCCGCACCCGTCACAGGCACGCCGACGCCTCCTGTGAGCATGCCCGAAAACGCGGGAACGGTGGCGTCCTATGCGAACGGCGTCCTCACCCTGACCCTCGGCGACGGCAGCACCGTCAACGGCAAGGTCACCGCGGACACGAGGATCGGTTGCATCCATGCGAACCCCGCGCCCACCCCGGAACCCGCGGGTCAGCCCGGCGTGCAGGGCCCTGGCGATGGCAAAGGCCCCGGCGAGGACAAAGGCTCCGGCGAGGATCAGGACCGTGGCGACATGGACCAGGGCGAGCACGGCTCCGGGCCCTGGCAGGAAGGCGGTCAGGGCAAAGACAACGATCACGAGGGACAAGCCCCGGGCGTCTCAGAACCGCCCTGTGACAGCTCCGCGCTTGTGAGCGGCGCGATCGTAAGGGCAGCCGAGCTGCGCATCGGCCCCGGCGGCAGCGTGTTCGAGAGCATCTGGCTGGTGAGGTAGATCAAGGACGCACCCCCAGGGGGCGACAGTCTGCCCGTCTGTCGCCCCCGTGGCCGCGCAGTGGCGGGCGCCTTCGAGCGCTCGCCACTCGTGCCGTGCTGCTACCGCGAACGACGGTATGTAGGGTGCAGGTCGGCCCCCGCCGCGATCTCTCCAGAGCTCACATGAGTCCTTCGGTCTCAGTCAGGTTGCTCCTGACCCAGAGCGACGCGCGTCTGGTCGCGTTTGCCCAGGCAGGGCACGAGCGAGCGTATGAGGCCCTCGTGAAGCGCTACCGGCGAGCGCTGCTCGGATATTGCCGGCGTCTGCTGCTCTCCGAGGAGCGCGCCGAGGACGCGTTGCAACAGGGGCTCCTGCAGGCCTGGCTGGCGCTGCGGGCGGGGACCGACGTGGGCGACGTCAAAGCGTGGCTCTACCGGATCGTGCACAACTCGGCGTTGAACGTGTTGCGGAGTTCCGGCTATGACTACTGCAAGCTCAGCGAGAGCCTGTCGGGCGCCGATGCGCCCCAAGCCGACCTCGACCGGCGGATAGCGGTGCGCGAGGCGCTGGCGGGCCTGGCTGCCCTGCCGGAGATGCAGCGCGAGGCTTTGCTGCGCACGGCTGTCGAGGGTCGCACCCATCAGCAGGTCGCCAGGGACCTCGGGCTCAGCGAGAACGCGTTGCGTGGGCTGGTCTACCGCGCAAGAACGACCATGAGGGCGGCCGCCGGCGCGCTCACGCCATCGCCGCTTGTGAGCTGGGCGCTGGCATCGGGGTCCCGGGGCACGCCGGCGGTGGAGCGCTTGGCCGAAATCGGCGCCGGGGGCGGCGCCGCGGGCGTGGCTGGGCTTCTGGTCAAGGGAGGCGCGGTGGCTGTGACCGCCGGCGCGCTCGCGGGTGGGATCGTCGCCGGGCACGCCCATCCGCACGCCACGGCCAAGCACCGGGGCCCGCATCGAGCGATCCTCGCGCGCTCTGTCTCGAGACCGCTCGCCGCAAGGAGTACCCCGTCCAGTGCAGGGGCGGGGGCGCCGACCGCTCAGACCCTCCAAATGCCCCACAGCGGCAGGCACATGCCAGACCGCCTGCACCCGCGCGGACCCAGGCACACAGTCCGGCAGCCGAGCAGTCCGTTCCCCGCGGGGACGATTCATGTGGCGCCCGTTCCTGTCACATCGAACGACCCCAAATCCAAAAACCTTCGGGACCCCTCTGGAGCCCTCCGAGGAGACGATGACAAAGCGCACGGACAGGGCTCGCCTGGCCCCGACGACGGCGGAGCCACGACGGAAGGCCGTGGTCCCGGTGGCCACGGGGATCGGAGCGGGGACCAGGGCTCAGGCGACGGCAACGGTTCGAGTGGACACCGCGGCCGGGCGGATGGCGCGTCGGGCAGGGAACCAGGCAGCTCCTCGGGCGGCGGCGGCGGTGATGGCAGCAGCAATGGCGACAGCGGCAAACCCTCAGGCCCGGACGAGGGTGATGGGCCCTCGGAAGGGGCCTCGGGCGGTTCCGAGGACTCCTCGGGTTCCGGGAACTCC
>DATHPT010000247.1:0-9392 GCA_035483615.1 Solirubrobacteraceae bacterium
TCGACGGCGGTCGCGAAGGCCTCGGCCGCCGCCTCTTCGGCGATGTCGAGGTCGCCGAACCGCCTGGCCAGGGAGGCGACCACCCGTGCCCACTCCTCGTGGTGGACCCGCGCGATCGCCTCCCGGACGTCGACCAGGCTCACAGAAACGGCCGCACCTCGATCTTCCGGTTGCAGGCCTTCGACCCCTCGGTGGCGAGCTCGAGTGCCACGTCGAGGTCGGGAGCCTCGATGATCCAGAAGCCGGCGATGTACTCCTTGGACTCCACGAAGGGCCCGTCGGTGATCACCACATCGCCACTCCGGTTGTCGATGACGGTGGCTGGGTCGGGCGACCCGAGGCCGCCGGCAAATACCCAGTACCCCTCGGCCTGGAGCCGCTCGTTGAACACATCGATGGCAGCGTCCTCCGTCGGGGTGGCCAAGCCGGCACCGTCGTCGATCACAGAAACCAAATATTGCATCTCGAATCATCTCCTGTCAGTCGGGTTAGTCCCTTGTGGACCGCCGTTCACCCCTTCTACGATCACCTTTGCCCCGATCGGACACTCCTCGCGGAATTCTTTCGGGGGATAGGCAAGGCGCCGACGCGAACCTGCCGTTGAGGGATGGCTGCTAACGCTGGCGAAGGGCTTTGAACGGCCGCTCGCGAACCTCTCCTCTCCACTTCCAATTTATACCGGATCGAAGGCCCTCATGAGGCCGCGATTCGTGCCGCATAATCGCCCACGGCATGGTGAACGAGAGATCTCGAACGGGTCGCGCGGGTGACTCAGGCGGAGGTGAACAGGATGGGCGATGACGTATTGGATATCCAGGAGATCGACCGGACTCAGGTTGCGCTGGCAGGCGGTAAGGGGGTGTCTCTGGGAGAGCTCCTGCGGATCGAGGGGGTGCGGGTGCCGCCCGGGTTCTGCATCACGACAGAGGCATTCCAGCGGACCGTGGCCCAGGCACCGTCGATCCACGCACAACTCGATCGCCTCTCCCGCCTGAAGCTCGCGGACCGAGACGGTGTGGCAGCGCTCAGCGCCGAGCTTCGCGGGGGGATCGAGGAGATCGTCCTTCCCGAGGACCTGGCGGAAGCGGTCGCCGGCGCGTTGGTCCGGTGCGGGGAGGACCTCGCCTACGCGGTCCGCTCTAGCGCCACCGCGGAGGACTCGACGATGGCATCCTTTGCGGGCCAGCACGACACCTACCTGAACGTCTGCGGTCTGGAGGCGATCCTGCGAGACGTCCGCCGGTGCTGGGCCTCGCTGTTCAGCGAGCGGGCCGTGACCTACCGCTTGCGGGGTGGTATCGAGAATCGGCACGTCCAGATGGCCGTGGTCGTGCAACGGATGGTCATGCCCTGTGCCTCGGGGATCCTTTTCACCGCCGACCCGCTGACCTGCAACCGCAAGCTCTCCGTTGTGGAGGCCGTCCCCGGCTTGGGCGAGGAATTGGTCTCAGGACGGGTGAGCCCGGACGTCTACACGGTGCGCGACGGTGCGATCGTCGCACGGACACTCGCCAACGAGCAGTCGGCGCTTGTGGATGGGGACATCTTGGCGCTCGTGCAGCTGGGACGGCGGATCGAGGAGTTCTTTGAGCGTCCCCAGGACATCGAGTGGTGCAGGGCGCAGGACGGGTTCCAGATCGTGCAGAGCCGCCCGATCACGACGCTCTTTCCCGTTCCCGAGGTGGGAGATGGCGAGAACCATGTCTACGTCTCGGTGGGACACCAGCAGATGATGACGGACGCCATCAAGCCGCTGGGGATCTCGTTGTGGCAGCTCACCACTCCGCGGCCGATGTCCGTGGCGGGCGGAAGGCTCTTCGTCGATGTCACCGAGATGCTCGGTGCGCCCACAACTCGGGCGGGGCTGCTCCGCGCCATGGGGGGGTCGGACCCGCTGATGGGTGACGCGCTGCAAACGATCGTGGAGCGTGACGACTTCGTTGCGGCGCGCCCTGACGAGCAGCTCACCGGGGTGTTCGCCCTCGCCGAGCAGGAACCGCTCGATGCCGACCCGGCGATCGTGACCGAGTTGATCGAGCAAGGCCAGGCGTCGACCGCCGCGCTGAAGCGAACGATCGAGGCGAAGTCCGGACCGGAGCTGATCGAGTTCATCCTGGTGGATCTCCCGGAGCTGAGGCGGGTCATCTTCGGTCCGCGCGGTCTGGAGGTGATCGCCTCCGCGGCGGAGGCCGGTCGGTGGCTGAACGAGCACATGGGGGAGTGGCTGGGCGAGAAGAACGTGGCCGACACGCTCACGCAGTCCGTGACCGGGAACGTCACCTCGGAGATGGGGCTCGCGCTGCTGGACGTGGCAGATGTGATCCGTCCGTTCCCGGAGGTCGTTGGGTTCCTGCGGAATGTCGATGATGAGCACTTCCTGGGCCAGCTGCCTGCGCTCGCGGGCGGCAAGGAGGCGCGCGATGCCATCCAGGCATATCTGGACTCCTACGGCATGCGGTGCACCGGTGAGATCGACATCACCCGGACGCGCTGGAGCGAGCAGCCGTCTGCCCTCGTGCCGATGATCCTTGCTCATGTCAGGAACTTCGAGCCGGGCGCGGGTTCGCGGCGGTTCGAGCAGGGACGACGAGAAGCCGAGATGAAGGAAGAGGAGTTGCTGGCACGGCTCCGCGACCTGCCCGACGGCGAGCGCAAGGCAGGGGAGACCAAGCAGATGATCGACCGGGTCAGGACCTTCGCCGGGTACCGCGAGTATCCGAAGTACGGAATGGTCAGCCGCTACTTTGTCTATAAGCAGGCTCTGCTGCGAGAGGCGGAGCGCCTGGAGCTCGCCGGCGTGCTGCGCGAGGTGCAGGACATCTTCTATCTGACACTCCACGAGTTGCACGACGTCGCACGCGACCAGCAGGTGGATCACGAGCTCATCCAACAGCGCAAGGACGCGTTCAACTCATATCTGTCACTGACGCCGCCGCGAGTGCTGACCTCGGAGGGCGAGGTCTTGGCCGGGAGCTACCGGCGTGAGGATCTCCCCGCCGGCGCACTCGTGGGCCTCCCGGTGTCTGGCGGAGCCGTCGAGGGGAGGGCGCGCGTCATCCTGGACATGGCCCAAGCGGACCTCGAGCCGGGCGACATCCTGGTAACCAGATACACCGATCCAAGCTGGACTCCACTGTTCGTGACGATCGGTGGCTTGATCACAGAGGTCGGTGGTCTCATGACCCATGGTGCGGTGATCGCGCGCGAGTACGGACTGCCAGCCGTCGTAGGGGTGGAGGGCGCCACCCGGCTCATCCGCGACGGGCAGCGGATCCGGTTGCACGGGACCGACGGGTACGTCGAGATCCTGGGCTAAGCAGACCGGTGCATAGGTGCATGTGCCTGCATTTCAGCTGCATCACTGCTAGAATAACGTCATGAGCGTTGCAATCACAGTTCGTGAGGTGCCCGACGAGGTACGGGACGAGCTTGCGGCACGTGCTGCAAGGGCCGGGAAGTCGTTGCAGGAATATCTCCGCGGAATGCTGCTCGAGGCCGCAGCACGTCCGTCGGTGGGGGATGTCATCGCTCGCGCCCGTGCCAGAGTGGACGCTACTGATGTGAACATTGATGCCGAGACGATCCTCCTCGCGCGTGACGCTGACAGACGGTGAATGATCACATCGTTTGTGATGCCTCGGCGCTTGTTGCATTGCTCTTGGACAACGGCTCCGATGGCCAGTGGGTCACTGAAACAATTGTCGGCGGCGATCTAGTCGCTCCGCATCTTGTCGAGTTCGAGTCAGCGAACATCATTCGTCGCCACGAGCTCGCGGGAATCATCAGCGCCGACCAGGCAGCACAGGCTCACGCTGACCTGGTGGATCTGGCGATAGAACAATGGCCGTATGAGCTCTTGGCCGCCAGAGCATGGGAGCTGCGCCACAACTTGTCCACCTACGATGCGAGCTATGTCGCGCTTGCCGAGTTGATCGGGGCGAGGCTTGTGACGCTTGACAAGCGCATTGGCAGGGCGCCTGGGCTGCAGTGCGCAATCGCGACACCGCCGTGACTTATTCATAGAGAACGTCAGCCATCACAGCGCGAGGATCAGGTCGCGGACGGCGGACGGCTGGGAGAGGAAGGGGTGGTGGCCGGCGTCGAGTTCCACGAGGCTGCCCGCCCGACCGGCGAACTTGCGCTGCAACTCGACGTGAGTGCCCCGATCCTCTGTGCAGACGAGATACGTCGAGGGCACGTGCTGCCAGGCTGCTGACTGCACCGGCTGCTCGAGAACCGCCAGGCTTTGGCGGGCCGTCTTGTCCTTGGCCTCTCGCTGGATCTCCGCGTCGCAGTCCTGTAGGAATGTTTCAGCCAAGGCGTCCAATCGGACAGTGAAGGTGCCGCCCTCGGGGTCGATGTCGAGGAACGGGGCGGGATCCACCCCGCCGAACGAGGAGAGGCTCTGCCCGACCTCGGGCAGGTAGCTGGATACGAGCAGCAGATGGCGCACGGCCTCGACGCCCGCCGTTGCCTCCGCAGTGACGATCCCGCCGTAGCTGTGGGCGACCACTACGGTCGGCTCGTCGCTCGCGGTCAGGACGTGCCGAACTGCGGCGACGTCCTCGGTCAGCCCGGGTCCTCCCGCGTCCGTCGGTTCACCGGTCTCGCCGCAACTCGGCAGGGCGGGCGCCTCGCTAGGGAGGCCCTGCTCGGTCAGCAGCTCACCGGTCCGGTGCCACCACCACGATCCGTCCTTCACGCATGCCCCGTGCACGAAAACGATCCTCATCATGACCTCCCTTCGTGTGTCGATCTACTTCGCGCAACGATAGAAGTACCGTTCGTTACGTGAAAATATTGGGCGATGGGCAGACAGCGCCAATCCCGGGATTTGCTCGATTAGATCTAGCGGTTCAGCCCGGTTATGCTGTCGGGATGTCGTCGCGCAGGTATTGCTCGTACTGCAAAGAGGATACGAATCACATCTCGAACGAGCCATCCGGAAGCCCGCCTCGGTGGCACTGTCAGAAATGCAACAAACCGAAAGGCTAGACGTCTCAGTTTGTGATCACGCCGGACCCGCCCGCCAGTCTCAAGTTGTACGTCGACGCTCTCGGCGTGTAGAACCACGCGAAACCGCCGCGGTTGGGGAGCTTGGGCAAGGGGGAGGTCGAGCGGGCGCAGGACTGTTGGCCTGAGGCCGGTCACCTATGTCCGGAGTTGGAAGTCGGTGGATTGCTTCGGAGTGGTTTTCTTATGCGGTGGTGAGTGCCGGCACGAAAGGAACTTCGATGGGCGATGAGGTGTTGTGCATCGGCCTCTTCGGGGTGTTCTCGATCGCCGTCGGCGACTGTGTCATCGCCGACGACGCCTGGCGGCTGCGCAAGGCGAAGACGCTGATCAAGCTGCTTGCCCTCGCGCCCGAGCGCCGCCTCCACGTCGAGGAGGCGGCCGAGCTGCTGTGGGCGGGGCGGGATCCGGACTCCGCCCGCAACAACCTCCATCAGGCGATATTCGCAGCCCGGCGCGCGCTCGACTCGATCGGGCTGGACGGCAATCGCTACCTGGAGCTGCGTGAAGAATTGATTCTGCTCTGTCCCAATGATCTGGTCAGGATCGATGCGGTCGTCTTCGAAGAACTCGCCGTCGCGGCGCGCGAGCAGGGCGAGCCGAGCGCCTATCGCTCGGTCCTCGAGGGCTTCGACGTCGAGTTGCTGCCGGCGGACCGCTACGAGGACTGGAGTCGGGAGCGGCGTGACTCTCTCGGCCAGCTCCGCCGCGCACTGCTGGCCGAGCTGGCGGAGCTGGAGCGGGATTCCGTGCCGCACCGGGCGGGTGCCAGCCGGCCTGAGCTACCGTCACAGCTGACGAGCTTCATCGGTCGCGAGCGCGAGTTGGCCGAGGCCGCGACGCTGCTGCGCGACGCGAGGCTCCTCACCCTTACCGGAGCCGGCGGCTGCGGCAAGACCCGGCTGGCGCTGCAGCTCGCCGGGCAGCGGGGGGAGGACTTTGCCGACGGGGTCTGGCCGGTCGAGCTGGCGGCGCTCGGAGAGCCCGAGCTTGTGGGCCCGGCGATCGCTCAGGCGCTTGACACACGGCTGGCCTCCGACCGGGCGCCGGAGGTCGCGATCGCCGGGCACATCAGCGATCGCTGGCTGCTGCTCCTGCTCGACAACTGCGAGCACCTGGTCGAGCCGGTCGCGCGCCTCGCCGAGGCTCTGCTCAGCCACTGTCCGAACCTGACCGTGTTGGCGACCAGCCGCGAGCCGCTCCGCATCCCCGGCGAGGTGACCTGGCGCGTCCCGTCGCTCTCCCTCCCGAGGCTGGTCCCCGGAGCCCCCGCGGAGGACTCGCTTGAGGCTGAGTCGGTGCGGCTGTTCGTCGCCCGGGCCGCGCAGGCCGCGCCCGGATTCGAGCTCGGAGGTGACAACGCGGACGCCGTCGCCTCCCTATGCCACCGCCTTGACGGGATGCCGCTGGCGATCGAGTTGGCGGCGGCGCGGGTGAGCGTCCTCACTCCGGCTCAGATCGTCGAGCGCCTCGACGACTCACTCGACCTGCTCTCGGCCGGGCCCCGCACGGCGATGACGCGTCAGCAGACCCTGCGAGCGACGCTCGCCTGGAGCTTCGAGCTGCTCGAGGCCGACGAGCAGGTGCTGCTGCGTCGGCTCGCCGTGTTTGCCGGTGGCTTTGGGCTACAGGCGGCTGAGGACATCGGCGCCGAGGATCCACCGCGGCGCAGCGACGCTGTCGCCGTGCTCGGCCGGCTGATCGACAAGTCGTTGGTTCACGTCGAGGAGGGATCCGAGGATCGCCGCTACCGGCTGCTGGAGACCGTGCGCCAGTACGCGGCGGAGCGTCTCGAGGAGGCCGGAGAGCGCTCCGCTTTCGAGCGCCGCCATCGAGACTGGTACGTCGCGCTCGCCGAGAGCGACCCGACGCCCGCCGGCGATCTGCCGACCCGGATAAGGCTGCGGGGCCTCGATCGGGAGCGCGACAATCTCCGCGCCGCCTTGGCCTCGGCGCTGGTCGCCGATCCCCAGGCGGCGCTGAGTTTTGCCGTCGCCCTCTGGCGCTTTTGGCTGATGCGCGGTTACCTCGCCGAGGGGTACCGTTGGCTCACCGCTGCCCTGGCCGCTGCGCCCGAGCACACGGCGGTGCGCGCCCGCGCCCTGCTCGCCGCCTGTGTGATCGGGCTGCGCCGCGGCGTCCCCGTGCGCGTCCACGAGTTCGCGGCCGAGAGCGTGGCGATCTTTCGCGAGCTCGAGGACCGGGCCGGGATGTTCGATGCGGTTGAGATCTCGGCGGCCTACCGGGCGATCGTCAGTCCCGCGCAGGACGTCGAGCTGCTCGTGCGCGAACACGAGGCGCTCTTCGCCGAGGATCTGCCAGCCGCCCGGCCGCCGATGTGGGCGGCGCACACCCGCGGCATCGCCGCCTGGTTCCGGCGCGAATACGGCCCCGCACGGGAATATCTGCAAGCCGCGCTGGATCACGCGGGCGCTCTCAGCGCTGAGCCGCGCCCTGCGCTCTGGCCGCTGAGCTACGGGATGATCTCTGTCGAGCCCGAGACCGGCTATCCGCTCTGTCTGCACGAGGAAACCGGGCTCGTCGGACGCCGCGTTGGCGGCGCCGCGGCCACCGCTTACATCCTCGTCAACCTCGCCGCGGTGGATCGAGCCGAGGCCGATTTCGCGCATGCGGAAAAGCTGATCGAGGAGAGCCTCGCCCGCTTCGAACAGCTCGGCGACCAGCAGGGCGAAGCGTTTGCGCTGAACGCCTTCGGCAACCTGCACCGTTCCGGCGGCGACTTCGAACGGGGGCGGGCGCTGCTCGAGCGCAGCCTCGCCCTGCGGCAGCAGATCGGTGATCGCCGCGGCGCCGGGATCACCCTCGGCTGCCTGGCGATGCTCCTGGTGCGCGCCGGCGACGCGGATGGCGCCCGCATCTCGGCCGGGCAGAGCCGGAGCTGGTTCACCGAAAACGACGACCTAATCGGCATCGGCGCCGCCGAGCTGAGTCTGGCGTGCGTGGCGCTTTGCGCCGGCGATCGCGCCGATGCCCGAGTTCACCTCGAGGCCGCCGCCAGGGTCTTCGGAGGGATCGAGACGACCCACCAGGAGGGGTGGGCGCTGGCGGTGCTGGCTGCGATCTGTGCGGAGGACGGCGAGGCGGCGACAGGGCGTCGCTGGCTGGACCGGGCGGGCCGGCACTTCGAGCTGCTTGGCGCCAGAGCCGGCATCGCTTACTGCCGGGAACTGGAGGCTAAAACGCTGCAAAGTGAGCGCTAAGAGGCGGCCCGTAGCCTCGCTGAGCGTCGTCGAAACGCGACGTCAAACAACCGAACTGAAAAGAGGGCCGCATGGCTACGCAAGGGGTGCTTGGAGCGGCAACGCTGAAGGAGTTCGAGGATGGGCTGCACGGAGAGCTGATCCGGCCCGGCGACGGCGCCTACGACGAGGCTCGCTCGATCTGGAACGGCGCCCATGACGCCCGCCCGGCGGTGATCGCCCGCTGTGTCGATTCCTCCGACGTGCGCAACGCAATCGGCTTCGCGCGCAGCGAGGGTCTCGAGATCGCCGTGCGCGGCGGCAGCCACAGCATTCCCGGTTTCTCGACCTGCGATGAGGGCATCGTCATCGACCTCTCGCCAATGAAGGGCATCACGGTGGACGTGGACGGGCAGACCGTCGCCGCCGAGGGCGGCCTCACCTGGGGCGAGCTCGATGCCGCGACCCAGGAGCACGGCCTCGCCACCACCGGGGGCCTGATCTCGACCACCGGCGTCGCCGGCTTTACGCTTGGCGGCGGGATCGGCTGGCTGATGCGCAAGTACGGCCTGGCGTGTGACAACCTGCGTTCGGCCAAGGTGGTAACCGCCAACGGCCAGATCCTCACCGCAAGCGCGACCGAGAACCCAGACCTCCTCTGGGGCCTGCGAGGCGGAGGCGGCAACTTCGGCATCGTCACCTCCTTCGAGTTGGACCTGTACCCGGTCGGCCCGACCGTGGCCGCCGGCCCGGTCTTCTATCCGGGCGACCGCGCCGAGGAGATCATGCGCTTCTACCGCGATTTCGCGCGTGGCCTTCCGGACGAGTTGAGCACCCTGGTCAACCTGATCACCGCGCCGCCTGCTCCGTTCCTGCCCGAGGATTGGCACGGCAAGAAGCTCATCGCCCTGGTCGGCTGCTACTCCGGCGATCCTGACGAGGGGATGAAGGTGCTGCAGCCGATCCGCGATCTCGGTGACCCGGTCGCCGACCTGGTTGGCCTGATGCCCTACGTGCAGATGCAGAGCCTACTTGACGCGCTCTGGCCGAAGGGCACCCAGGCATACATGAAGGCCGGCTACTTCCGCGAGCTCGACGACCACGCGATCGAGACGATGGCTCGCTTCCACCAGAACGCGACCTCCCCGTCCTCGGAGATCCACATCCAGCACTTCGGTG
>DATHPT010000248.1:0-4062 GCA_035483615.1 Solirubrobacteraceae bacterium
CCGGCGGTCATGCCGGCCGTCGCGCCCAAGGACTCCTGAACGCCCGCTTGGGCGCCCTCGGGGGGCGCCCGTCCGTGCCGCCCTGAGCCCAGACACTAGACTGCCGGGGGTGTTCAACCGGATCGACCACATCGGCGTGGCCGTCGAGGAGATCGACGCGTCGCTCGCGCTCTACCGGGACGCCTTCCGGATGGAGGTCGCCCACCGCGAGATCGTGGAGGAGCAGGGCGTCGAGGCGGTGCTGCTGGACGTGGGCGAGAACCACGTCGAGCTGCTGGCGCCGCTCGGGCCCGATACGCCTGTTGGCAAGTTCCTCGCCAAGCGCGGTCCAGGGCTGCACCACGTGGCCTACCAGGTATCCGACATCGAGGCGACCCTGGCGGAGCTGCAGCAGGCGGGCCAGCCCCTGATCGACAAGCGTCCGCGCGTGGGGATACGGGGAGCGCTCGTGGCGTTCCTAGAGCCGAAGGGCACAGCCAGAGTGCTGACCGAGCTTGTACAACCCGTGGAGGTTCACTGATGTCCAAGCAACACAGACGAGTGAGCATCGGCTTCCAGGGCGGGCAGGTGCTCTCGCTGCGCGTCACCGACGAGCAGCTGGAGACGCTTTACAAGGCGCTCGGGGACGGCGGCTGGCACGAGTTCGAAACCGAAGAAGGCCCCGTGCGGCTCTATCTCGGCCAGGTCGTGTACGTCCGCGTCGAGGACAGCGACCTGCGGGTCGGCTTCAGCGCCTAGCGGATGTCGCTCGATGAGCGGCTGCTGCGGGTCGTGCGCACCTACGGGCACACGCCGGTCGCCGAGCGAAAGGTGGCACGGTTCTCGCTGCTCGGCGAGCATGCCGCCGTGTGGCTGGCGCTGGGGTTGGGAGAGTGGCTGCTCACAGCCGGCGAGACGCGCGCGCGCTGGCGGCGTGCGAGCGCGGTGGTGGCGGGCACCTATGCGGCCAACACGGCGCTCAAGCTGGCCGTCCGCCGCGTGCGACCCGAGCTGCCGGGCCTGCCGGCGCTGACCGGCACGCCGACGCGCCTGAGCTTCCCGAGCGCCCACGCGTCGACCTCGTTCGCGGCGGCGCTCGTCTATCGACGCAACGGTCTGCCGTCCGGGCCGCTGTATGCGCTCGCGGCCGCTCTGGCGCTGTCACGGCTGTACCTGGGCGTGCACTATCCCTCGGACGTGCTGGCAGGAGCACTGCTGGGCACGGCGATCGCAGCGAGCTTCGGCCCCCGTGTCGCCGGGTCGGACGGGATGGTTGGGGTATGAGCACGCGTTGGATCTGGGTCGGACGCGACAACTGGAACGTGAGCGCGCGCATCAGAATCACCGGGTGGGACGGGATGATTGGGGCATGAGCACGCGCATCGGCATTGTGGGCCTGCCGAACGCAGGCAAGTCCTCGCTGTTCAATGCCCTCACGAAGGCGGGTGTGGAGGCGGCCAATTATCCGTTCACCACGATCGAGCCCAATGTGGCGGTCGTGCCGGTGATCGACGAGCGGCTGGTGGAGGTCGCGGACACCGTGGGCGCCTCGGAGATCGTGTGGGACACGATCGACTTCCATGACATCGCCGGACTCGTCGCCGGCGCCCACAAAGGCGAAGGGCTCGGCAACCGCTTCCTGGCCAACATCCGGGAGACCCACGCGATCGTGCACGTGGTCAGGGCCCACACCGACGAGGGTGTGGTGCACCCGGAGGGCCGCGTGGATCCGCTTGCCGACATCGAGACGATCGAGACGGAGCTGGTGCTCGCGGACCTGGAGCAGGCGGAGCGACGGGTCGATCGCGTCGCCAAGCAAGCCAAGGGCGGAGACAGGGCGGCGATCGCCGAGGAGGCCTGGTTGCGCGAGGTGATCGGCGAACTGCAGGCCGGACGCCCGGCGCGCGGTGTGCCCGCACCCGAGGAGGCCCCCAACGCACTGCGCGACCTCGGCTCGCTGACCGCGAAGCCGGTGCTGTTCGTGGCGAATGTCGACGAGGGCTCCGAGGAGGTGCCGGCTGAGATTGCCGCGCACGCGTCCGCACAGGGGGCGGGCGCTGTTGCCGTCTCCTCGCGGATCGAGTCCGAGCTGGCGGAGCTCGAGGAGGAGGAAGCCGCGCTGATGCGTGCAGAAATATATTCCCACCCGCCCGGCGAATCGAGTCTGCAGCGGATCGTGCGGGGCGCTTTCTCGCTGCTGCACCTGATCGCGTTCTTCACCGCCGGCGAGGCCAAGCCGGCGCAATCCTGGCACCTGCGCGACGGGCTCACCGCCTGGCACGCCGCCGGGCAGATCCACACCGACATCCAGAAGGGCTTTGTGCGCGCCGAGGTCGTCGGGTGGCGCGAGCTGGTTGACGCCGGCGGCTACTCCGGTGCTCGCGAGCGGGGCACCCTGCGCCTGGAGGGTCGCGACTATGCGATGCGCGACGGGGACATCATCACCGTCAAGTTCACACCGTAGCTTTCGGCTTTCGGCCCGCCCAAGTCCGCCGGGTCTCTATCCGCTGCTGCTCGCCAACCCTTCCAGCCGCTCGGCCTTCAGCCCCGCCCAAAGCCCGCCGGGTCTTTATCCGCCGCTGCTCGCCAACCCCTCCAGACGCTCGGCCAGGCGCTTCATGCCGATCTTGCGGGCGACCTCCGCGCCTGTGGCGAAGTCGGTGGCCCGGTCGGGCGGGCGTGGCGCCTCGATCTCCACGAGTGTGGCCACGTGCTTGAACGTGCGCAGCAGCTCCGCGTTCTCGTGCAGAGCCGCCGCGACGCGCGGGCGCAGCTCGCTTGTGCCCTTTGGGGCGCCGATAACCGTCTCCGCGCATTGACGCTCGGCCTCCTCCAGCAGCGCCTCCAGCGTTCCATACCTCCGCAACAGCGTCGCAGCCGTCTTCGCGCCGATCCCCGGGGCGCCGGGCAGACCGTCCGACGGGTCGCCGCGCAGGGCGATGAAATCGGGCACCTGTGCGGGCGCTATCGAGTAGCGCTCCAGCACCTGCTCGGGTCCCAGCTCGGCGAAGACCCCGCCCTTCCCCATTTCAAGGACGGCCACGCGCTCACTCACAGCCTGGTACAGATCGCGGTCCGCGGTGAGCAGCAATGCGCGACCGCCGGCCCGTTCCTCGGCCTGTGCGTAGGATCCCATCGCGTCGTCCGCCTCAAGCTCCTCGGCGTCGATCACGCTCCAGGCGAAGCTCGCCAGTAGCGCGGGTGCGCGAGCCCACTGCTCGGCGAGATCCGCCGGCATCGGGTCGCGATGAGCGTGGTAGGGCGGGAACGCCTCGACCCGGTAGCGCGCCTGCTCGGCCCCAAAGCAGGCGAGGACTGCGCGTGAGGGACGTGCTTCGAGCGCCGCCAGCAGCGCGTTGACGACGCCGAGCAGCGCGTTCACAGGTCGCCCGTCGGCGCCCGCGATCGATTTGGGCAGCGCGAAGTACGAGCGGTAGAGCAGCCACGGCACGTCGGCGATCAGCAGCGGCTCGGGCATTCTGCGCTCCAGGGTACGGTGCCCGCCCGCCCGGCGTTCTCTGGTTGGGCTATCGCTGGTGGTGCCCTGTCCGGCCAGTGTCCTCGCTCGCCGAATGAATCCTGTGGGACTCCTCATCCCCCAATGCTTGCTCCTGGGCTATCCGGCGAGGATGCCGCCCGACCCGCTCACCTCGATGGGCTGGGCCTGCGGTTCAGGAGCGGGGGTGCCCGCGATGCCTCCCGACCCGCTCACTTCGGTTGGGCCGGGGGATTCGGAGCCGTTCGTACCTGGGATGCCGCCCGATCCGCTCATCTGGGCGGGTTGGGCCGGTGGCGCCGCCGCGGGGCCGCTCAGGTCGGGCTCTTTGTGGACACCACGGGAGTCGCTGACGCTGAAATAGGCCCAGGCGTCATACAGGCCCAGTCGCGCAGCGAGCTCCGGGCCGGTGACGAGCGTGCGGCCCTTCGAGCCGAGCACATACGCCGAGACGATCCGCGGCGAGCTGCCCCGCTTCAGCACCTCGATGCCCTTGAACGATCCGGGCACAAGTCCGTGTAGGCGCGCTGTCACCGAGGAAAAGCTCATGGTCACCGTCCAATGGTGCAAGGGTCCGGTGTCATAGG
>DATHPT010000249.1:0-3260 GCA_035483615.1 Solirubrobacteraceae bacterium
CGCTCCATTCAAGGATAACCGTTCGGAAGGCAGTTTCAGCATGCTCCAGAGCTATGGGCTGATAACCACACGGCCCTTTTAACCGGCGCTACTTTGGGCACACTGCCCACATGGGAGATGTGCCGTACGTCGCCGCAGGGTTTCTGGTGGGCGCCCTCGTCGGACTCACCGGCATTGGCGGGGGCTCGCTCATGACACCGGTGCTGGTGTTTCTCTTTGGCCTCAGCCCCTCCGTCGCGGTCGGCACCGATCTTCTCTTCGCCGCCGCGACCAAATCGGTCGCAACACTGATCCACGGCACGGCCCGCCGTATCGACTGGCCGATCGTCCTGAAGCTCGCGGCGGGAAGCCTGCCGGCGGCGATCGCCGTCGTCGTGTCTCTCCACGGAACCGGGCGTACGCGCGTCGATCCCCTGATCCTCCACGCGCTCGGGGCCATGCTGTTCCTCACCGCCCTGGGACTCGTCTTCCGGGATCGCCTGTTTCGCGTCGGCACGCGCGTGAACGCCGGCGAGGGCTTTCCGCGCACGCAGCTCGTGCTCACCGTTGCAACGGGCATCCTGCTCGGGACGGCCGTTTCGCTCACCTCCGTGGGTGCCGGAGCGCTTGGAACGGTCGCCCTCTTTGCCCTCTATCCGCGGCGCCTCACTCCCGTGCGGCTCGTCGCGACCGACATCGCGCACGCGCTCCCCCTGACACTCGTCGCGGGCGTCGCGCACGCGGCAATCGGCGACGTGAATTACCGCCTGCTGGCCGATCTCCTCGCCGGATCCATTCCCGGGATTCTGCTCGGTACCTGGGGCGTGGTGCGTGCGCCCGGAGTCTGGGTGCGGTGGGCGGTCGCAGCGTTGCTCCTCGTGAGCTGTGGCCGTGCTCTCGGGACTTGAGATGGCAACCGGGATGCCCGACCTGCACCTCTGGCTCTTGCCCGCGGCCTACACGTCCGTCGGCCTCCTCGTCGGCATTCTCATCGGGCTCACGGGGATGGGAGGCGGATCTCTCCTGACTCCGCTCCTCGTCACCGTTTTTGGACAGTCGCCGATGGTGTCAGTGGGGACGGATCTCGCCTTCGCCGCCGGCACGAAACTCGTGGTCACCGCCTCGAGCGACTTCAGGCTCCGAATCGATTGGCCGATCGTGCGCCGCCTCGCCGTCGGGAGCCTCCCCGGGGCGCTGCTCGTGATCCTGTGGATCCGCATGCGACCTGCATCGGTCGTGAACGCCGTGATTCTGGACGTGCTCGCCGTGCTCTTGATCCTGGCCGCTGCTGCACTTCTGCTGCGCCAGCGATTCCGGACTTGGGGTTTAACGCTGACGACGGCAATGCTTGAGGACGTAGCCGGGTACCAGACGGCTGCCACTGTCGCGACCGGTGCGCTGATTGGCATGGCCGTCGCGCTCACATCGGTCGGTGCGGGGGCGCTCGGAACGGTCGCCCTCGTGTTTCTCTACCCGCTGCGTCTCTCGACCGAACGCCTGGTCGCAACCGACATCGCCCAGGCCCTTCCGCTGACCGCTCTCGCGGCGTTCGGGCACGTGGCCTTAGGTCACACGGATTGGTCTTTGGTGCTGAGTCTCCTGGCAGGGTCCGTGCCAGGCGTGCTCGTGGGGTCGAGACTGGCCGTGAAGATTCCGGAGGTGCTATTGCGTCGGCTGTTGGCCGCGACGCTGGGGGTGAGCGCCTGGAGGCTCTTGGCCTACCAGGGCTGACACGACTCCACTCATTCGGGGTCGTGCAGCCCGCACTCGCGCAGCAGACCAAAGAAGCGCGTCTCATCCAACGTCCCAGCCTCGCTCAGGGGACGCGTCGTGTGCCAGTCGCCGATCGACACAAACCCCTTGTCCCAGAGCGGATGATAGGGGAGCCGATGCTCGCGCAGGTAGGCACCCACCTGGCGGTCGGTCCAGTCAAAGAGCGGGCACACCTTATAGCGCCCCCGCTGAACCTGCACCGGCTGCACGCGCTCGCGCGACTTGCCCTGCACGCGCCGCAGTCCCGAGAACCAGGTGCTGGAGCCGAGCTCGTTCAGGGCCCGCTCCATGGGTTCAACCTTGTTCAAACGGTTGTAGCGCGAAATGCCGTCCACGCCTTGCTCCCAGAGGCGCCCCCACCGGCTCTCCTGCCATGCCGGCGAGGCCTGAGACCGGTAGACCTTCAGATTGAGTTCGAGTCGCTCCACGAGATCATCGATGAAGCGATAGGTTTCCGGAAAGAGATAGCCGGTGTCGATCAGGACTACGGGAATGTCGGGAACACTGCGCGTCACGAGATGCAGCATGACGGCCGCCTGCGCGCCAAAGCTCGAAGCGAGCGCGCACTCTCCCGGAAGGATGGCGAGTGCACGCTCGATGCGCGCGTGCGCATCGAGGCGGGCGAACGCCGCGTTGAGTCCGGCGAGCTCCTCGACGGGCTTCACAGGGCGAAGCTCTTCTGCGACGAGCCGAGCCAGTGTCGCTTTCATCTTAAGCCGTGCGGGGACCGTTGGGCTGGTCCCGCAATGCTAGGCAACCCCTGGGCCGTGATCAAAGAGCTTCTCGTTATGTAGGTCTAACAACCTAGAACTTGATGCGCAGCCCCGCCGTCGTCGTCAGGGTCGACGTGTTGAGGTAGCCGCTGGCAAGCCCATCCCTGACACCCGTCCAGAGCGCCCCCACGTATGTATCGAAGTGACCGTTGAAGCGGTAGTCCGCAAGCGCCGACCAGGCGCTCTCGGTTCCGCTGCAGCTGCTCGACACCGTGCTCGAGCAACCGGAATTCGCCCCGGTCGCGAAGGAATTCTGCCGGTAACCATAAGCTCCCGCCGCGATGTAAAGATCGGGCGTCACAGTCCATTTCACTCCACCCCAGAAGATCTCGAGGATCCTATCGGTCGGGTAGGCGGTATTGTTGACGTCAGCGAGCACGTAGCCGCCGATCCCGATCGAACCCGCCGGGAGCGCGTGTTGCGGGTCGGCGAAATTGATGTGCTCGTAGCCCGCAAAGACTTTCATTACGCGGACGTCATAGAGCGCCATGAAGGCGTAGGCCGTGTTGTCCGACACCGTGGCCTGAACCGAGTTGCTTACGGAGTAGGGGGAGCCAAGTCCTGCAACCTGTGCGGCGGTGAGCGCGCTCGCCGAAATCGCGTCGTACTTCCTCGCGTAGAAGGCATCGAGCGAGACGCCGCCGGTGCTCGCGCCGAGTTGCCCTTGCACCGCGGAGTTGGCCGCTCCGCCGCCGGTGCCGAGTTGGTAGAGCGCCCCAACGTGCAGCCAGTCGA
>DATHPT010000250.1:0-11646 GCA_035483615.1 Solirubrobacteraceae bacterium
CATCGTGCCGCTCGTGGTTGGGGATAGCGAGGACGCGCTGCGCCTCTGCCAAGCCGGACTGGAGCGGGGCGTGTTCGCCCAGGCCATTCGACCGCCGACCGTGCCCGCCGGCACTTCGAGATTGCGCCTGACGGCGATGGCGTCTCATACCTCCGATGAGCTGCGCCACGCCGCGAAAGCCCTCGCCGGAGCCGCGAGCGCTCTGGGACTCGATCCCGCCACACTGGGCACACCAGCCGTCCACAAGCGGCTCGCCCGCGTCGCCTAGCCCCGCGTGCGCGGACTGTTCGTCACAGGGACAGGGACCGGGGTCGGTAAGACGATCGTGAGCGCCGCGCTGCTCGCGGCGATGAGGGTGGCGGGGGAGGCGGTATACGCGCACAAGCCTGTCGTCACCGGACTGGCCGAGCCACCCGGTGATTGGCCGCCCGACCACGAGCTGCTGGCCGAGGCGGCCGGCATGGAGCCCGGGAATGTTGCACCGCTGCGCTTCGAGCCTGCTGTCTCACCGCATCTGGCGGCAGCGCTGACCGGCAGGCCGATCGAGGTCGGCGCGCTGGTGGCACGCGCGAGGGCAGCTGGGAGCGCGAGTCACACTTTGATCGTGGAGGGTGTGGGCGGCCTGCTCGTTCCGCTCGCCGAGGACTTCACCGTGCGCGACCTGGCGGTGGAGCTGGGAATGCCATTGCTGATCGCTGCATCGCCGGCGCTTGGCACGATCAACCACACGTTGCTCACTCTCCAGGTTGCGCGTGCAGCCGGTCTGGAGGTGCACGCGGTCGTGCTCACGCCGTGGCCGCAAACGCCGTCGAAGATGGAGATCTCCAACCACCAGACAATCGCGCGGCTGGGGCGCGTCGAGGTCGATGTTCTCCCACGTGTGAGTGGACCCGATCCAGCTGAGCTGGCAGAGGTGGGCGGGGAGCTCCCGTGGCGGCGTTGGCTTGAGCCTAGTGCTCTATAGCCTCTAGACCAAGCGCCCGTTCGACTTCCCGTCCAGCATCTGTGAGCGTCCAGGCGTTGGGCTCCCCGCGGGTTCGTCCGGCGCCTGCATTGTGGATCAAGCCAAGGTGGTCGAGGCGACCAAGGAGCTTTGACATCTGACCCTGGTCTGAGACACCAGACGCATCGGCGACGTCGCGATTGGAGGCTCCGGGGTTGGCAGCCACGGCCATCAGCGCGCGTATCGTGCGATAGGTCAACCGCATTTCGAGATTCTTGAAGGGATCCCGTGGGATCCCCTTTGGACGCCCGCCACGCACAGCCGGAGTGGGACGATCAAGCTCCTTGCGGGCCGCGGCAGGCCCAAGATAGGGCAGCACGATCATCCCCATCAGCGGGTTCAACAGGTCGACGAACCGTTGCGGCCTTCTCTCGAGCAGGCGGATGTGAATCAGCGAGAACACCCCACCGACGACGCCCTCTGCCGTCAGAGGTGGCATCTCAGTGCCCACTCTCACCTCACTTCGGCCCTCATCCACGACCGCGATGAGCTGCGCGAGCAGTCGCTGGCGACGGTCCAACGCCTGCCCTCCCGCTCCCAGCGCGTCCACCACAACGAGCCGCCCCATGCTGGGCTCGTCGTCGAAGAACTCGAGCAAGGCGAGAAGTCCGACACGAATCCGCTCCCGCCAACGACTCGACCTACCGTCGAGTTCGATCGCATACGCTTCGCGCACGTACTCCGTGGCGCGCTCGACAGCATCATCGAACGTTGCCAGGAAGCAATCCTCACGGTCGGCGAACAGTTCGTAGAACGTACGCCGCGAAATACCAGAGCGCGCTACGACATGGGCGATCGTCGCGTCCGCTACACCACGATCGGCGACGACCTCAACCATCGCCGAGATGATCCGGGCACGCTGGATCTCGCTGACCTTGTCTCGGCCAAGGCCGTTGCAGCCAGAGTCGATGCCAACCGCGGACCCTGCGGAGCCCTGTCGTGTGGGATCCATGTCACTTCTTCTTGGCTGATGCGTATTTTCTCTTTGCCTGCTTCCTGCACGCAGCACGCTTCTTCGTCGGCTTCTTCTTGCATATCTTCAAGGCGCGGGCGAGCCTCTGTGCACTGGTCAGCGACTTGATCGTCGATTTGCCTGTTGAGGCCGTCTGGCCGGGGAACACGACCGGCGGGACCGCGATCAGTGGCGGCGCCAGCGGCTGGGCAATCGGACTCTGATATCCCGGGGTCGTGAATGTCTGATCGGCGCCGTAGATGGTGCCGTCCTGACTGGTCGCGTACACCCGGTAGTGGTAGGTACTGCCGGGCGACAGGTCTTCGAGTGTCAAGGTGAGGGTTTTGGCGACGGTGTCGCTCCCTACTGGGATGGGTGGCCCATAGCTACCCGCTTCGCTCCCCTCTTGGAATCCGTAGAAGGTCTTCAGGCCTGCTGTGTCGATGGCGGCTGTGAGCGTCGCCGCTGTCTGAGTTACGCCCGTGGGAAAACCTGTGGTCGCCGCGGGTGGTGTGGGCGCGCCGGTGGTGAATGTGTAGTCGGGCCCGATTGTCGTGCCCAATTCGTTGGTTGCACTCAGCGCATAGTGATAGGTCGTGCCGGGCGCCAATTCGGTGACAGCGATCGGACCAATGCTCTCATCGCCGCTTCCACCTGAGCCTGCGTCAAGGACCAGAGTGCTGTTACCGTAGGCACTGGTCGTGCCGTAGAGGAAATGGTAGGTCGTGTCGCTGCCAGCGGGATTGACCGTGCCCGATATCAGCGCAGCCGTTCGAGTGATATTCGACGCGGTAAGGGGCCGATCGTTGACCGCAGGAGCCGTCGGGAGCGTGGTGAAGGTGCCGTCGCTGTTCTGGTTGGTGCCATTGGCGTTGGCGGCCGAGAGGCGGTAGTGGTAGAGAGTTCCAGCTCGCAAGCCGCTCAATTCAGAGTTGACGGATACAGGTGTCACGCCGGAGCCCGGCGCCGTCGAGCACGGAGTGGGCGGGGAGTCGTAGGAGGTGTCGGTGCCATATTCGAACTGGCATGCGCTCACGGGCTCGCCGTTCGGGTCCACAACCCCTTCAAGCGTTGCGCTGTTGGACGTGATATCCGATGACGCTCCGCCCGTCACATCGGCGACGAGCACAGCCGGTCCGTAGATATTGACACGACCGTCGCCATTTGAGGCATAAACCTCGTCGCCCGTCTTGTGAACCGCGACACCGAAAGAGCCACCTATCGCTCCAGACCCGGCTTCAGCGGACCTGCCGAGAAGTTTGCCCGAGGAGTCATACTCGGCGATGCCGACGCCATCGTCCAGATATACGTCATCATTGGATGGATCAGCCACGAGCGAGCTCGCGTTCCCGTCTTCCAAGGCGAGCGCAGCCGGTTCTCCCGTCGTGTTGAACTGCGAGGCTGCGTACTTGCTGACAGGTCCGTCGCCGAACGTTGCCCCATAGATATTGCCTTGCGAATCAACCGTGATGTTACAGATCCCATTGAGAGCCGACAGTGAAGAAACCGCCGCTCCAACAACGGGTGGGCTACCGATCGGGGTGTACTTGCTGACAGAGCTGGCGCTGCCATTCCAGAACCCGACATATGCTTCACCATCCAGGCCAACCGCCACGCCACAAGCCTCTCCACCCGTGACATCGCCGAGGAATTCGCCGGTGGAGCCATCATAGATACGGACTTCGTTGTTGTTCGCAACATAGACGTCGCCTTTTGCCGGGCCCGCGATTGAGCTGTCAACCGCTATCTCATTCTCCCCAAAGAAACCGCCACCGACACCTGTGATCACGTTGGCAGCCGATTTGGAGAAGTCGACCGGCTCTCCCGCGGAGTCATACTTGTAGACAGACCCACCTTCCGCATCAGGGACATACACGTACACATTTCCGCTTGACTGATCCACGGCGATACCCTGCACGCCCTGCTGTCCACCAAAGTTGGCGCCTCCCAGACCTTCCGGGCCGAAGCTATGCCCTGTATAGATATGCGCCAATGAGGCCAACGCCACATTGCCCTTGGCCGGCAGCCCTCCGAGCGCTACGCTGAGCGTTGCCAAGGCAATCAGTGTCAGCCTGCGAATACCCGGCATCAGTTGCTCCTCCCGTTGACGTGATCCCTACCTGCCCGGCGAGCCGTCCCGAGCTCACGAGATGCCCTGGCCCTCCTCGCTCTTCGCGCGTCATCTGCCTTGGCGGCCTTCTTGGCCTTGGGGCATCCCGTGACGGCGATCTTCGTGGACTCGTGGATACTCGCCCCGTTTTGCGCGGTGAATGCCGTGGGCATCTTGAGGGTGCTCTTGCAGAGGTTCCCGTTCGCCGCGAGCGCCGAGTGAGGGCCCTCTGGCAAATACAGCTCGAAGCTCGATATCGGCACATCGGGGACCGTCTCGAACGTGCTGCTGGTGATCCCAGCCTTGCTGATGAACGTCGAGCCCGTCAGATCTACACGAACCCCATCGCCCTGCAGGATCACCTCCAGATCCGGGAACTGTTCCCCGCCGTGGGAGACGAAATACACAGGGCCCGTCAACTGTACAGGCAAGACAGGCGTGGACGCCCTCACTACCCCGACTATCGACGCCGCTGGACAGGACGCCGGATTGGTGTCAAACGTCGTCGCGGTGCACGCCTTCTGCAACGTCGACAACCTCGACGGAAGTTGTCTTGGCAGGTCGACCTTGACCTTCGCGATATTCGCCTGGGTACCCTGCGCGCCCCTTGGATAGATCACCTTCGCATCCAGGCTCGCGCCAGTCGCCCGAGACGTCTTGCCCGAGGTCGAGACGGCAAACCCTGGTTTGAAGCCGAGCGCGGCGCAGTTGGTGACCTGGAATGCCGAGGACACCGGACTGCTCGCGCCTTCGACGCTCGACACCGTGCCGGTGATGGCGAGCGGGTTGCAGCTCGTCGGGTTGAAGGTGAACCCGCCAGAGCGTTCGACCACGACGTTCACCAGGCGAAGCTGTAGGGGGATGCCGTCGAGCATCCGTGGCAAGGGGTCGCTCGTGATCGTCAACGCCGCGGTCTTCGGGTCGATGTTGATCGCGGCTCTCACCACAACAGCCCCCTGCCCCGTGCTTCCGGAGAGGGTGTACGGCCCAGCCTTCGCGGGAACCACGATGCTCAGGCCATACGGGGCTCCCTTATACGGCCCGGTGATGAACACCTGGCCACCACTCACGAGGAACGGGTCCGCTCCAGGCCCTGTCTCTGCCGTGACATGCCCGATCAGGCTCGCTGAACCGCATGCGCCCATCGATGCCTGCGGTTCACCACAGAGGCTGACCGAGGAGAGCATTCCCAGCAACCCCGGAGGCATCCTCAACTGCAGACCGGAAAGGAACTCGTCGGCATCGGAGCGCCCAAACGCGAGCGTGAACGGGCTGAACCCACCGGCCTGATTGCTCGTCGACCCCGCCGTGAACGACGGATTGAACTGCGGCACATAGCACCCCGTCGGAACGAACGTGCTCGACGGACTGAAATCAGGAGTCAACGGACTGCTCCACGGCGTCAAATCCAACGTCGTAGTCGCCGCCCCGCACGTCCTGGGATTGGCGAGCGCTGCCCGCTCCCCACCACCAAGCGTCAGCTTGAACTCGCTGAACGGCAACTGCGGATTGTTTTCGAACACCGTTGTGATCTGGCCGGTCTGCTGGTCGATCTGGCCCTTGCCTTCAAGCTTTACGACGATCCCCGATTCGCCTTCCCCGACCACTTGCACGAACAGACGGACCATCCTGCCGTCCTGCGCATCCGCCGCAGTGCACGGATCGCACAATGGTTCCGCCAGATACACATCGCCGGTCAGAGGTTCTTCAAGCGCTGGAGTCTTGATACGCACCGTCCCGACCTGTGACGAACGTGGGCATTCCGCCGGGCTGGCGGGCTGCTGACTTCCCCTTTCGGGCCCATAGAACTCAGCGTCCGAGCAGACCCCCAGACCGTCGGCGGCAGACGGCGAGACGACCGTGCCTGGCGGCAGCGTGGCGACGACCTTCTTTACATTCGGTGTGGCGACACCATCAGGGTCTGTGCTCTGCGGCACGTTCAGGTCGAGCGAGTAGCCGGCGGGTGCGCCGGCCTGCAACGTGTCCGGCAACATCGAGACCGAGGCCGTGAAAGGCAACTGGCTGCAGCCGGTCAACATCCCCATCGACGTCGATGCCGACTGGAAAACACCAGGATCAGCCCACGGATCAGTCGACATCGTCGCCGTCAACGAGCTCCCACACTGCTGCGGATTGGTCAACAGCGGCACACGCGCCTCACCCGGGCCCGGCCCTCCAAACAACGCGCCACCCGAACCCACGCCAATCCAGGAATCCGACCCGGGACCATTGTGATCGGCTGGGACCCCCCAGATCGTTATTGAGGTAGACAGAGTCCGTTCAGCCTCGGTGAGGTCGGGGGCCGTGACGCGAACCCCATAGTTACCGTCAGAGAGGATGCTCGTATCCAGCCGTACAGGAAACGCAATCGCATCGAAGGCGAACGCCACGGGCTCACCCGGAGCCGGCTCGATCGCATACACCGGTGTCGTGAATGTGTCGGCTATCAACCTTGTGGATTCACCACCAATAGTTATTGTCGCCATGCCGACCATCGTGTCGGTAGGACAGCCACTGGGGGTGGATACGATTTCGCTGACGTTCTGCATCTTGCATCGCGGCAATCCCACCGTGTTTCCCACGAGACCAGGCGGAAGATCGAAGCGAATATCCTTCGCGGTACCGGAGGGCACGTTGTAGGCACTCGTATTGAGGGTGAAAGCGGTCGTCAAGTTCGGGTGTGCCCCAGCCTGATTCGTGGAGGTCACAGCCAGTAGACCCGGCTCGATCCCAAAGCTGGCCGCGGTAGAGGAGATCGCTGTCGATGCATCCGCCGAAGCGTTCGCGGCGCCTCCGCCGGATACCTCTGCCTGATCGGTGACATTGCCCTGAAGGCTCGTCCCAACTTCCACTTCAAAGGCAACGATCAATGTATCCCCAGGGTCAACCCTCCCCGAGTACGTGCAGCTCACGATGGGGGGAGTGGAACAGCTCATCGCTTCACGCGCTTCGGCATAAGCGTCAAAGCTCGAGATCGCGGTAGCGGCCAGACCCGTCGACAGCGAGTCACCGAGGGTGATCATGCTTCCATCTGTCGCCGAGGCACCAACATTTGTCGCTGACACGACGTAGCCGTTCCTTGGTCCTCCCGGGACGAGATTCGTGGGAGTGGGAGTGACAACCACCTTCCAGACCGGTCCCGCCGCCACCGCGGCAGACGATGAGCCGAACAGGCCCAACAGCAGTGCCCCGCAAACAATCGCCCCAAGGCATGTCTTCCTCATCGAGCCCATTACGATCACCCCTCACCCTTCTGCCTGGAGACAGGCTTCCGCGTCGGCTTACGAGCCCTCTTTGCCTTCTTGGATCGTGTGGTTTTCTTGACCTTCTTGGTCTTCTTCTTGCTCTTTGCCTTCCCAGGCTTTGACTTCTTTGCCGCGGGCTTCACAGTCCTCAGCGGCGTCGGATTTCCAAGCCCGGAGAAAGTCGCGCTGGCCGGCGCACCCAAAGGCGCAGGCACCCTCGGGGGTCCTTGACATACATCAGCCTGGCAGGGCACCGCGTTTGGCGGCTGAGTGTCCCCGGCACGTGGGACTCTTGCGTCGTAGACGTCGTAAGAGCCATCCGTGTCACCTGCCGCCAAGCCATCTGTCGTCGCGAAGAACACATCGTTGCCGTCCGCGCCGTTATCCAGTAGGAACGAGCTGGAAGCACTCACGCCAGAGGAGATCAGGTAGACGCTGCCGTCCTCCCACTCATAAACATCACGTACACCATCCGTATCCTGCGAGACCAACGGATTCGGCGTATCAAAGAACACGCGGTCGCCATTGACAGACAGGGCTCTGGTGCCGATAAAAGTACCGTTAATGCCCGCCGGCGGACCTCCCATGTCACCATTGGACAGGTTTGCGTTGCCTGAGGATGTGGAGCCGAGAGGCGGGCACGACACACAATTCAGCGTATTGCCGCCGACGCCATATCGGTAGACCTGCTGACTGTTGCCGTTGTTGAAGCCTGCGGGCAACGGAGAGTTCGTCGCAAATATGAACGCTGAGCCATCCGGGGTCGCTCGTGCTGAGTTGATGTATGTATTCCCGCCTTCAGCGCTGGGTAGCTCTGTGATCTTGGTCACCGCTCCGTCGCTCGTGCCTTCCGGCCCGTTTGACCAAAGACCCAACTCTCCGCTTGAATCGAAGAGGAAACGCGATCCGTCCTGAGAGGATGCAAGTACGCTCGCCGTGCCACCGTTCCCATCCGTGACACCGGGCAGATAGACCAGAGTGTTTGTGACGGTATTGAAGTCGTACTCCTTTGGGAAAGCGTTGTTGGGCGCGTCGCCTGTGAGCCGGTCCACGCTCTCAAAGAATGCTTGGGACCCGTCTGACGACGCATATACATAGGGTTTCGGCACCGAGGTCCCGGAACCGCGTTCTTCGTGCAGTTGTCGGACCGCCAGCGGCCCATCCGGTGCGGGCGCCGGTAGCCCCCCAACCTCAGGGAGCAGGGGGTCCCGGGACACAAGCGCCGTGCTTTGCGTGCCGTCCGCGGCCGTCTCACGGACATACAGTTGCGGCAGTTCCCCACCACATGAATACGATTCGCAGAAAACCGGGTCGGGGCTTACAAAGAACGCCCGCGATCCATCAGCAGATACCTGGTTGTTGAAATCGTCGGGGATATCCTCAGCCCCCGTGCCTTCGCGGCCTCCTAGCTCAGCCGCGGGCAGGGCTCCAAAAGCCGCGACCGACCCGTCGGGCAATACGCCGGCTGATCTGAGAGCACCATCCTTCCACTCGTAAAATCCATCGGCGCTCCCCGGTTGGTCCGCGGTCAACTGATGATTGCCCGCAGGCGAGACGTATGGGGCCCTTGGCGCATCCTGTGGTATCAGCGTTCCCGGATAGTCGAAGTAGATGGTTTTGAGATCTGACGATGCCCCTACCAGACTCAATTCCTGGGTATAGATGTCTTCTCCCAACCCTGGCTTCGGGTTCAAAATCGTCGGCTGGCTAAGCCATATGGGTTCGGCAAATGGGTTTGGGCCGGCGAGATAGTAGTTGGGGGAATCCCTGGGATCATCGAAAAGTGAAGTGGACACATAAGGCCCACCCGAACTGAACGCAACATGAGACATGTCTGAAGACGGTATTAGCGTCTTGATGCCACCTTCCAGGAAGCTCAGCGCTTCCTTCACACGAGGCACTGCTGAAGTGGTGATCCAGCCACCAATCGATCGTCGTGCCACGAAAGTCCGGTCGTTGCCACTCACCGAGATGCCCATCGAGCCGCTTCCGCTGAACAGCACGGCGTTTCCATCAGGCGATGCGATCGAATAACCAGGTTCACCGAACACCCCGGCGGAGTTACCGTTCTTGTCCGTAGGAGAGACTTGTTCATATACGCGCCCATCGGGGAGTCCGGGCACCGCTGAGAACGTGGCTTCCGGCCCAGTCACCGCGTCGGCGCCGACAGTCACAGGTACCGTCGCCCCAACTGAGCACAACAAAGCCATCGTGACCAAGCCAATCGAACGTGGACGCATCAAACCCATCCCCTCCTGGAAGAAGAACTGACCCGAGAGCCACCCGCAGAGGAGCAGCACAAAGCCGTCGTCGACGCAGAGCCGGCGACGGCAGTAGAGCAAGAAAATGAAAGCGCGCTTACCGAGCTTGAGAGACCGAGCCGACGTTCACTGTCGGCAGCACTGCCAACGAGCCACACAAGCCGGCCGTCGTGGCGACGCTCAACGCCAGGGTCTTCCCTTCCCCGTGAGGGGAAAGCCGTCCGTCGAGAACGCGACGGACGGAGCGAACTACAAGCTAGGCGTAGGCCGGCCCAGAGAGAGAGAGAGAGAGAGAGACGCGTCAGCGACGCTGACGCGTCCTATTACGGACCCGCCAGAAGCACACGGACTCTCAGCAACGCCATTCCCCAAAGAAAACACGCGAAAGACAACTCCCTCTAAAGATTCCGACCCGGTCCCTCTCCCAAGGGCCTTGTAAAGCGCTTTGAATCGACTGGAAAGCCAACCCAAACCTGGCCTTATGTTTGCCCGACATCCCTGGAGGATTGTCAAGGCATAATAACTCTATACTAGATTGATCGCAAAAGTCAAGCCCCCCCTTGACAAGATTGCCGCCTCCCTTTACAAGGGTCCTTGCGGACGTCAATAGCTGGCTGCGGTTCACGAGTTCACTTGATGCCGCTTGCGCAACGACTGGCCTCTATCACTGCGGCACAGACCCTTGCGAGCTCTCGCTCGTCGATGACATACGGCGGCATCGTGTAGATCAGATCGCGGAACGGGCGCAGCCAGACGCCGTGGGCAACCGCGGCGGCCGTGGCTGCGGCGAGGTCGACGTGATGCTCCAATTGCACCACCCCGATCGCCCCGAGCACACGCACGTCGGCGACACCGGGCAGCTCGCGAGCCGGGGCAAGTCCTTCCTGTAGCCCACGCTCGATGCGAGCCACGTTCTCACGCCAGGTCCCGTCAGCCAGCAGGTCCAGTGAGGCGAGCGCGACCGAGCAGGCCAGTGGGTTGGCCATGTAGGTGGGGCCATGCATCAGCGCTTCACCCTCGCCCGCAGAGATTGTCTGGGCTACCTCGGCTGTGCAGAGTGTGGCAGCGAGCGTCATGTAGCCCCCGGTGAGCGCCTTGCCGACACACATGATGTCCGGCGCGATTCCAGCGTGCTCGCAGGCGAACAGGGCTCCGGTGCGCCCGAAGCCGGTGGCGATCTCGTCGAGGATCAGCAGCAGACCGTGCTCGTCGCACAGACGACGCAGCAGGTCCAGGCATTGAGGCGAATGGAAGCGCATGCCCCCAGCTCCTTGGACGACCGGCTCGAGGATCACCGCAGCAAGCTCGTGGGCGTGACGGCCCAGCTGCTCAGAGACGTGCTCGGCCCAACGGTCATCGAGCGGGCGGTCAAAGCCGTCGGGTGGCCGGTCTGCGAACACGTGCTCGGCAAGCACCCCCGTGAAAAGGCTGTGCATCCCCCCCACCGGATCGCAGACCGCCATCGCCCCGAAGGTGTCGCCGTGATAGCCGCCACGGACGGTGAACAGCCGCGTGCGCTCGGGACGCCCGATCGCACGTTGACACTGGAGAGCCATCTTGATCGCCACCTCGACCGAAACCGAGCCGGAGTCGGCGAAGAACACGTGCTGCAGGTCGCCGGGGGCGATGTCCACCAGGCGCTCGGCGAGGCGCACCGCCGGCTCGTGGGTCAGCCCACCGAACATCACGTGGGCCATGCGCTCCAGCTGCTCGCGCAGCGCCGCGTCCAGCGCTGGATGGCGGTAGCCGTGCACAGCGCACCACCACGAGGACATGCCGTCGATCAGCTCGCGTCCGTCGGCGAGGCGCAGGCGGACGCCCTCGGCGGACACGACCGGGAGCGCCGGCAGTTGCGCCGGCAGCGCTCCGTAGGGATGCCAAACGTGCCGCCTGTCGAGCTCCTGAAGCTCGGCCCAGTCGGTCAGCGTGCTAGTCCTCGTACAGGGTGAAGTCCCGCTTACGCGCTCCGCACACCGGGCAGAACCACGTATCGGGTATGTCCTCGAAGGCGGTGCCGGCCGGGATGCCCCCATCGGGGTCGCCGTCCTCCGGGTCATAGATGTAGCCGCAGGACT
>DATHPT010000251.1:0-2605 GCA_035483615.1 Solirubrobacteraceae bacterium
CGGGTCGCGACGCCATCGCCGATTCGGACAGGCTGCACACGGCGGCTTTGCGCAAAGGCTTTCTGACCTGCGGTTTTCTTGGGGCTATAGCTCAGCTGGAAGAGCACCTGCTTTGCAAGCAGGGGGTCAGGGGTTCGAGTCCCCTTAGCTCCACCTCAATCTAGCTGCGAGTATGCGGAACACGCGATGTGCAGATCTAATAGGTGGTCCCCAATAGTGGTCCCCATCAGTTGAAGTGGTGCCCTGACCAGCGGGAAAGGACCACGAGATGGCAGGGCGCAGGGGACAAGGGTCGCTCAGTTTCGAGCACAGGGGCGAGTGCCGGGACCCGAAGTGGCACCGGGGATGCACCGGGCTCTGGCGCGGCGTCACGTCCGAGGTGATCGACGGTCAGCGGGTCGGGGTCAAGGTGTCGGCCAAGACCAAGGCCGAGGCGCAGGCGAAGCTAAAGGCCAAGCTGGACCAGCGGCGCCAGGGCGTCCGCTCCTCGGGTACCTACACCGTGCGGGATTGCGTGGAGGACTGGATTTGCCACGGGCTCGACGGACGCAGTGACAAGACGAGGCAGACCTACCGCGAAGCGGTCGCGCCCTACTCGCGATCCTCGGCAGCCGGACGCTCCGCGATCTGACCGCCACTGACGTACGCCGCGCGCTCGTCAGCATCGCCAAGACCCGCTCCACCCGCTCCGTGCAGATCGCTCACAACACGCTCACCCGCGCCGTGCAGCGCGCCGCAGCAAACGATCTAGTTGCGCGAAACGTGGCAGCCCTGGCCGAGCGGCCCCAGGGCCAGACAGCAGGACGCCCGTCGAAGGCGATGACCCGCGACGTGGCGATCAGGCTCGTCCAGGCAGCCGAAGCCGACTCGATCATCGGCTCCTACCTGATCCTCTCGGTTATGACGGGCATCCGCCCTGAAGAAGCTCGGGCGCTTCGCTGGGACTACGTAGACCTTGACGGTGCCACGATCCACGTCTGGCGCTCGACGCGGGCTCACGGCGACGTGAAGACCGTTAAAGTCCCGGAGGACGTTGGAGATCGCGCCCCAGGCCGTCGAGGCGCTACGGGGTCGTCAGACGCAGCAGGAGCGCGACCGCGTGCAGGCTCGCGAACTCTGGCACGAGACCGGCCTTGTGTTCACCACGTCCATCGGCACTGAGTTGGACTCGCATAACGTCAGGCGCTCCATGCGCCGACTCACCAAGGCAGCCGGGTTGGGCGAGTCGTGGACGCCACGCGAACTGCGTCACACCTTCGTCAGCATCGCCAGTGAGGCGGGCGTGCCAATCGAGGAGATCGCCGCGCTTGCCGGGCACTCGACCGCGCGCACCACCGAGCTCGTCTACCGGAAGGAACTGAGGCCAGTGCTGCGCACAGGCGCGACCGTTATGGGCGAGCTACTCGCGGCCCGACAGTAGCCCCGGACGTAAGGATCCCCGAACCGAAGGTGCGCCGCCTTCCTGTCGGCTGGTTGCTGCCGAACTCAAGGTCATGAGCTGCCGCCGGTCTGGTTCCGCCTCTGCTCCATGAATCTGCGCTGACGTTCGGCTTCCTGGCGCCGGTGTTCGGCGAAGTACGCTGCGGCGGCTTCCTTTGCCTCGGGGGTTTCCAGACGACGTTCCATCTCGGAGATCAGCGGTTCCAGGTCACTCAAGCGCACGATGTCGGGGAACTGCGGTTCCATGTGCCTGGCCACGATCGTGACGAGCACTCCGCCTTCGCTGAACTGGAAGGCGCTGAAGTCTCCGAGCAGGAGCATGGGCACCGGGCGCCGCCTGCCCAGGACGACGACGTCAATGGTCGCCGACGCGATGTCGGGCTGGGAATCGCTGTCCTGCCAGCTTCGGGTGAGTGCGTCCAGGTCGAGGTCGTCCTCGGTCGGCCCGGTCCACTCCTCTGGCGCATCCCGGAGGGTTTCCTCAAGGTCGCGGTCTTGCATCTCCCGGTGAAAGTCCGAGATGATCTCGGCTGCCGGTGCCTGAGCGTCAGCGGCGTCGCCGTAGCGCATGGACATCGTGTGTACCGGGGTGCGGGCTCCGAGCATGGTCGCGATGCCGCTGGACAGCGTTCCGGCGCCGTGCGCGTTCCCGATCCGCTCGGGCTCTGGGCGGGCGCTGCTCGGGGCGAACCCGAACGGCTGCGGTTTCGCCCGGCGCAGCCAGCCCGCCTGCATCTTCAGGGCCTGCTCTGACAGCTTCACGGCACCACCGTCGGGAGCGACCCACGCGTCCCCGAATGGCCCGCGCCGCGAGGGCTCTTTGGGGTCCTGGGCAGGATCGGCATGCGAACTCATGAGACATGTCCTCTTTCTCAGCTTCTGCGGGGAAGAGTAACGTTTGGCTCTCACCATGCCAAGCGGCGGAGAACGACGCGGATCGCCCGTGAGGGCGGGCTGAATCGGCGCACTGTGCACCACTACCTGTCCGGCAGTGGCTGGTCGCCCCTTCACAGGAATCCTCAAAAATGCGTTCGGAAACGAGATCGTGCGTGCGTGGCTACCGGGGGTCGGCAACTCGCCGCTGCCGTGCTACTAGTGACCCTCGTGGCCCGAATATCGCAGCTTTGGCGACTCACCGAACCGATCTGCGCGACCTTTGGCACTG